>JBKECH010000110.1:0-21458 GCA_047974415.1 Bacteroidales bacterium
GTGGGCTTTTTCAAACTTGATATCCATCATACGCCATCAATTAATGTGCTATATCAATATTTACGAGTTTTTAGAAGAGCCTGAAGCCTGCTGGAAAGCAGTATCATATCAAAATAGAGTGAGATATCAAAATTCTTTATTCCCCGAAATGGAGGGGGCTTACTTTTGAAAAGACGGATAACGAACATTGATTATGTGAAAGTTACGAAAGATATATTGACTGAATTTTATTTTAGCGGACAGTAGTGATTTTCCATTAAAGTCTACCCACCACATTCGACATAGAGCCCCTATTAAAGTTGTTCTTGCTCCCTTGTCATCATCAATGTTAATGGTTAATTCTTCGCCTTCTTCTGCATTTGAAACTTTAATGTATAGTTCTACTTGGTCATTTTCTTTAGTACTTTCAATCCTATTCCCGTCGCAATCCATCCAATACATTTCTTCAATTTTGGGGGCGTTAAATCCCTCTGCCTTTGGTAATGTAATGTTCTGTACGTTAATTTTCATTTTCCCTGAGGAGTCAACAATTCCCTTATACGATACTTTTTTTATACCCTCTTTGACATCCTTTCCGTTTTTTTTCTCAAATTTACCGTTAGTTCTTCTCCCGGAAGGATATTCAATGTTTGCAAGCAAATTACTTTTTCTCCAAGCCTATCATGCTCCTCGATAACATTCCCATCAATATCTTGCCATTCAAGACTTGTAAATGTTGGCTCCTCTATTGGAGCAATAACCGGAGCCATCACTGGTCGCAAAGTTCCGGGAGTGCAAGTTTGCATATGGTCTGTTATCTTTATTGGCACTCCACCGTAGGCGCACATTATTGTAGAATCCTCTAATAATGCAGGAGCATCTTGCACTATCAAGTCTGCTGTTCCTTGCCACTCTTGTGGAGCAATGACTGCCATACAAGGTGAGGACTGCCATGGGCTTTTCTTGCAAGTTCCTTGAAACAAAAGGTCCATTTTCCCTTTGTCTTTTGCATTAGCAAATAATTTATCTTGTAACTTCACTTGGTTTGAAGTTACTTTCAATTGTCCCTCAGGCTTTGTACAAAGCTGACATTCAATCTTTGCACCATCACATACATATTTCTTACACATTGTTTTGTTTTTTAAGTTTACAGCTAAACTTCCTCTTATAACCGTTGTCGTTCATTAATTCTATTTGCAAATTGTTGCTACTAACATATCCGGATAATAAATCAAGGACTGCCTCCTTATTATATGTTGTTAGCTGTGGCAACTCGCCATCACACAACCATAATACTTTAAATATTTATGTAGCCTTTTTTGTGTTGCTTCATTAAAATCAAACATACTACCATTCAGTTTAAACACTCGTTCTGAATCATTAATATCTTCAATACTATCAACACTTTCCGAAACCTGAATGGCTAAACAATGAAACACTCTAGTTATTTTCCGATTCCTTTCCTCCTTCTTCCAATCTGGTTCATTCTCCATTATATGCAGGCCATTTAGCCTATCAAAGAGTAAACCATACATTCCTTTTTCACTTGAGGTGAAAAAGTCTTTTATCTCTGAAAGTATTGTCGTACCTTTGTGTTACAGCATATTCTTTTGTTTTAGTTTGGTAGCGCAAAGGTACTGATTTTTAGTTGGTTTGTAAATTGTATGCTGTTTTTTTGCTTTTAATCAGTTAGTTAATTTACTTGCGAAAGTTGAATAAAGTAATATATTATGCTAGTGCGTCAGTTTACATTAATATGTTTTTGTTTGTCGTTGTTTTCTTGCAATAGTGTAAAACCACCAGAGCCAATTGGTGCACTGCCATCGGAGCGACAACTGCTATGGCACGAAATGGAATATTATGCACTTATATGCTTTAACATGGTCACATACACCAATATGGAGTGGGGGATGGGCGATGAAAAAACAGAATGGTTCAATCCTACTGAGCTAGACTGTCGGCAGTGGGCAAAAGTTTGTAAGGACGCTGGTATGAAAGGAATGATAATTGTGGCAAAACACCATGACGGCTTCTGTCTATGGCCATCTGCATACACCGAGCATTCCGTTAAAAACTCACCGTGGAAAGATGGGAAAGGAGATGTAGTGAAGGAAATGTCTGATGCTTGTCGCGAATACGGATTGAAATTTGGAGTCTATCTATCGCCATGGGATAGAAACCATGCCGATTACGGTAAGTCTGAATACGTTAGTTATTTCCGAAATCAATTAACAGAATTACTTACCAATTACGGTGAGGTCTTTGAGGTTTGGTTTGATGGAGCAAACGGAGGTACTGGCTACTATGGCGGAGCCAACGAAAATAGAATTATCGACAATAAGACCTACTATGATTGGGACAGCACATTTCAGCTTGTAAGGCAGTTACAACCAAATGCATGTATGTTTAGCGACGCAGGCCCAGATGTGCGTTGGGTAGGCAATGAAGAAGGTTGGGCAATGGAGACCAATTGGGCACCCATACGGCGTGCCGAATATTACCCAGGCTCGCCCATATCCAAAGAAAGTAATATGCGCACAGGGCAAGAAGACGGTACACACTGGGTCCCTGCCGAGGTTGATGTGTCAGTGCGTCCAGGTTGGTTTTACCACCCATCGGAGGATCATAAGGTTAAAAGTCTTCCTCACCTTCTTGACATTTACTACAACAGTATTGGCAGGAACGCTTCCTTGTTACTAAGCTTCCCCATTGACAGACGAGGCTTGATACACGAGAGAGATGTTGAACAAGTGATGAAATTAAAAGCTGCCATAGACGCTGATTTTGCTAAATCTCTGGCAAAAAACAGGCAAGTGGAAGCAACAAATGTTCGGGGAAGATCAAATATCTACAAAGCAAGCAATGTTACAGACGGTAAGCCTGAAACTTACTGGGCAACAGACGATAATATCGTAAAATCCTCTCTTACTATCGACTTGATAGATCCGACTGAATTCAATAGACTTTTGGTGCAAGAGTATATACGCCTAGGACAAAGAGTCAATAAATTTAGCCTTGAGGCTCTTGTTGATGATGAATGGAAAAAAATAGCAGGGGCAACAACCGTTGGAGCCAAGCGGATATTGCGTTTTCCAAATATCATTGCTACTAAGATAAGGCTGAATATAGAAGATGCTAAGGCTTGTCCAATAATTTCGAATGTAGAACTTTATAAAGCGCCAAAGGTGCTAGAAGCTCCTAGAGTTCAGAGGAGTCGCTCGGGAGAAGTTATAATTTCAGCATTCGACAGCGATGTAAATATTTACTATACTCTTGACGGAACAGAGCCAAGCAAAAAATCTGAGAAATACACAGAACCATTAAGCATAAAACATAAGACAACATTAAAAGCTATTATCATAGACCCGAGAACAAAACAAAGTAGTCCAGTAAGCGTGGTTGATTTCGACATATCAAGAGAAAAATGGAACCTGTTGGGCAATAATGCTAGCGAGGAGGAAGCTTCTTTTATTTTTGATGGTAATGAAACTAGTACATGGGTAGTAAAAAGCGATAAGCCAATGGAGTATGTAATTGATTTAGGGGAGGAATTGCAGCTTATGGGCTTCCTTTATCTGCCAGATCAGAGGCGAGGAAGTAGGGGAATAATCACCTCGTTCGAGTTTTATGTAAGCACAGATGGCAAAAAATGGGGGAGTGCGGTGTCTTCAGGAGAATTTTCAAACATAGAAAATAGTCCTATCTGGCAACGCAAGACATTTCGGGAAGTTACAGGACGATTCGTAAAATTTAAAGCCCTGTCATCAGCAGGATACAATCAGAACTTTGGAGTTGCAGAGCTTGATATTATAAGTAGTGCTTGTCGATAATATCAAAATCATTACATATGATGATTTTCTGATAGGCTGAGTAAATGTACATTTGCATTGTAAAATAAATCAAGAGTAGACATGAACAAATTTCTTCCAATAAGCGCAAAAATGAAGATGGCAGACTTGGTTCACTTGGACTATCGTCTCATTTCTGTTTTGGGTAGATTCGGCATAGCCTTTGGCTTTGGGAACAATAATATCTCCAAAGTTTGCAAAGAGTACGGGATAGATACTGGTTTCTTTTTAGCAATAGTCAATTCATATCATAACCATAAATATTTTCCAGAAGACGATTTGATAAATTTTGATTCCAGTTTTCTAATAGATTATCTGAAAAAGAGTCATAATTATTTCCTTGAGTGTAAATTGCCTGAAATTCAGCAGTATATAGATGAGATTGAAAGTGTCTCGGGAGAACATAGTGAAAACAGTATTAAATTGCTAAATAATTTTTTTAAAGAATACAAGCAAGAATTGATATTGCATTTCAAAGACGAAGAGCAAAACGTTTTTTCTTTGTTATTGCAGTCGGATAAAGAGGGTGTAAATGAGGATATATATGAAGCTTCGGCAAACAGTTTCTCTGGCGAACATCCACAATTGGAAACTAAACTTAGCGATTTGAAAAATCTGATAATAAAGTTTTTACCGCATGGGTTTAATTCAGAATTAAGTAGGAAGTTGCTCTTTGAAATATTCTTACTAGAGTCCGACCTTGACAAACATTCGCGCATTGAAGAAAGAGTAATCGCTCCAAAAATAGAGAAACTTAAAACGCAAAAGAATGGATGACGGTAGAGATACGATAAGTATCATGGTTGCATCGGAACAATATCTGTCTCGTTTGGGAGTAAGAACTATTTTGAGCGTGATTGGGATTGAGGGAAACATTGTTGAGTACAATTCGGCTCGAGGGATACCAATTTCTGAGATAAATATCAGTTTTGACTATCTGATTATTAGCTCTTTTATATATGATACTCTCACGATAAGAGGAGTGAAAATATCAAATGATAAATTGTTGTTGATAAATGAAAGTCGGACATTTCTCAAAGGTTTTAAATCTATTATAAATGTCGACGACGAAAGAACGGAAGTTCTGACAAAATTTCAACAGTTCTTTATGACGACAACGACGGAGAGCAATGAAGAAGATGGAGTGAAAAATATATTGAGTGATAGAGAGATAGATGTATTGAAGCTCGTAGCAAAAGGATATATAAACAAGGAGATAAGCGACGAGCTGTGTATCAGCATTAATACAGTAATAACACATCGAAAAAACATAACCGAGAAGCTCAGCATAAAAACCATCTCAGGGCTTACGGTTTATGCTATGTTAAACGGCTACATAACTGCCGACGACGTTAAGAAAGGATAAGAGAATCAATTTATGAGTTAATAGCGAAAGGGAGCTACCTATTATGAGGAGCTCCTTTTTTTTTGTACGCCCAGCATGGGCGTAATCTCATGGGTGTAAGTCCCTAGCGAGCCCTAATAGTGGGAATAGCCTAGCCAAGAGCAAGGGTGTCCATAGCGATGTGGAATCTGAAGGAAGCTGGCGGCAAAAGTCTGACCTGACGAACAGAAATCAGATATAAGGCTGAGTGTGGGGGTAAATCTGCCAAACAAGATAAAGCCCAATAACTATTCGGAGCCACACTTAGTAAATCTGGCAGGTATAAGGCGGAAAGATTACGTTCCTATCTGGGGAGGTCTCGCAGACGTGCAGATATTTTTTTAGAAGCATGGAGTAAAGCTAGCTGTGAGAAGTCAGCCGAGGACATAGTACCGATGTGAAAGCATGGGGAAGGTCTGAACCTTAACAAATCGAGAAGTAAATGAATGTTACAAATAGTAGTTACCCTCAGAATAGAAGCACGGCATGCGGAAGCTATGAGGGAGCGCAATCTATCATTGGGTATATCGAGAAGCGTTTGCTGCTCAAGGTAAATCAGGATAAGACGAAAGTAGGATATATACGAGGGTTGTATCGAAATTAAGGAGCCTCCACGTGCCGAACGGCATGAGTGGTGGTGTGAGAGGAGGAATGGGAATTAATCCCATTCCTCCTATTCGATTAAAAAGACGCAACCTTCTCAAAAGTCTGGCGTCTTAGTGATGATAATAAATAAAATATGACCATGAAAAAGAATTTTTTTATATGTGCAGTAGCACTAGTAGTTTTGTTTACAGCTTGTAATAACGACGAGGATTATGATGAGGTTTACTATTCCATAGGGACACTCTCTGTTGATGGTGATAGCAATATAAAGGCTATTGACTCTGATTTGGGCAATGTTATAAATGCTACAAATTCTCCAAAAACAGACTTGAACGACGGAGATAGAGCTTATGTACAATACATAAATCTCGAAAACGTAGCAGGAAGGGAAGATAGTGTTTATAATGCGGATTTTATATATGTTGACGGCATCCTAACAAAAGACATTATCGAAATAAACGAGAGGAATGCAGATAGTATCGGTAATGATAAGATTTATCTTGACAATGCTTGGTTTTCGAAAGGATATTTAAATATAGAATTTTCCTTTTGGGGAGACAGCCAAACACATTTCATAAATATGGTTGGAGATAATTCTCTGTTTTCTACATCGAAAAGTGCTAATGATAAGTCTGCTACAGATACTATATATCTTGAATTGAGGCATAATGCGTATAATGATTATAATAGAACAATTATGTCTGGTCTTGCTAGTTTTAGATTAAAGTCTTTACCATACGTCAGCACTGGGCAGGTGTTTGCTATTAAGTATAAAGGTTTTGATGGAATTGTTAAAACCAAAGAACTAGTCTACGAATTGTCTTCTAAAGAAGAAAGAACATCAACAACAGTAAAGAATAAGAGCAAGATCAAATAGAACACAAAATAGATCATTAAAAGTCCTGGTAGCGTATGTTGCCAGGACTTTTTGCTAGGGAGCATAACCAGATTTAAGGAATATTTCTTGCAAGTCTTTGTCTGCCATCAACTGAGGGAGTGTGATTAGTGAATTATTTTCCATGTAGCTTTTTATTATTTGCCATCCAATCCAAGCCCCAACTTTGCCTGGCGATTCTTTGCTAAAGGATGATGTAAACGGTCCAACCTCATTGTATCGTTTAATTTCAAGTCTTTTATTAGAATATAATATCCTATTCTCAATTAAAAAAGACCACATCTGTTTTTCGTTGTTCTCGCAAAATTCAATTTGCTCAGAAGAGTAGCCAATCTTTACCGAATCGGGATAGCTTGGCATCATGGCATCTATAAAATAATAGATTTTTCCTAAACGCACCATTTCTTTTATAACATTGTTCTCTTGCACATTATCTATAAGCTCTGTTATAGCCCATGTGTACATGACATCAGGTAGTATCTGAGATGGCTTCATCATTGTCCATTGATAGGCATAAACCCCATTTAAACGTTTATAATATTCAAAATTGGCTCCTAGGTATTTATCTAAACCTATGCCTACAAGTCCTTCAGCCGATACTATTGACTGATTTAGCCCCGATAGGTAAGTGTAAATCTCGGGGATTTGAGCATTTGGATAATAGTATTTATAGTACTTGAATGCTTTCTCTAGTTCTTTTTTTTGCTTCTCAAAATCCCTAAACTCATCGTTGCAGTAATTTCTTAAATTGAGAGTAATTGAGTCTTTTAGGAAGATGTTAAGCCCATATTCTACCGTACTATCATTATATGGTTCATTATCTAGTATCATTAAGACCTTGTACATATAAAGATTCCAGAAATCAGGGTAATCAGTCTTTAGTTTTTGTATGGTCTTTGGCAATTTGTCCATATTGTCAGTATATACATCTCTGTCTATTCGATGTACTTTTAGTGACAAGTCAATATCCGATATGTCTACGCTCAGAGGGCTCTTGGAGCATGATGCAAACCCCAAAATTAAACAAAGTACTACTATTTTACACGTCATCTGTTAAAGTTTATTGTAAAGACTATATTTGCAAATATAGCGTTCTTATTGTGATATTGACTTGATAATAGATGTTTTTTTACTGTGTATCCTCGCACATTGGTTTCAGATATTGATAATTTAGTTTTTAGTCGCTATTTTTGCATCTTTATTAAAAGTCGCTAATGCAAGAAACCAAAACAGTAGAACAATTCAAGAAGCTAAGCCATATATTGGAAGAGCTTAGAGAGAAATGTCCATGGGATAAGGAGCAGACCTTTGAGTCTTTGCGTCCCCTTACAATTGAAGAGACATACGAACTATCGGACGGGATTAGTAGTGGCGACTTTGATGAGATTAAAAAAGAGTTGGGCGATTTGTTGTTACACGTGATGTTCTATTCAAAAATGGGCGAGGAACAAGGTCGTTTTACATTACTTGATGTTATTGAGGGCATTAATAATAAACTCATTTATAGACATCCTCACGTTTTTGCAGATACTGAAGTTGCTAGTAGTGATGATGTAATGAAGAATTGGGAGCAGTTGAAACTTAAAGAAAAAGGCGGTAATAAAAGAGTCTTGGCAGGAGTGCCTTCGGGACTTCCATCTATTATTAAGGCAAAAAGAATACAAGAGAAATCGCAAGGGGTGGGATTCGATTGGGAAGAACGCGCGCAAGTTTGGAATAAAGTGCAAGAAGAGATAGAGGAGTTCCAAATCGAAGTCGAAGGAATGAATACCGACAAGGCGGAGCAGGAAATGGGAGATATTATATTTGCACTTATCAATGCATCGCGATTGTACAACATTGACCCCGACACAGCGCTCGAACGAACAAATAGAAAATTCATCAAGCGCTTTGAATATCTTGAAGATAAAACAATTGCTAAAGGGCGCTTGCTTAAAGATATGTCGCTTGCAGAAATGGAGGAAATTTGGCAAGAGGCGAAATCTCTTGATAATTAGATAATCAGCATTGAAAATAAAAAAAAACTGACTGCTGGTTTAGTTTGCAGTTAGTAACTAAATTACAAACAAATGAAGATAAATAACTTGATACTGTTTTTGCTCTTCAGTATAGGTGCATTTGCACAAGATGACAGAGCTGTGCAGTTTAAGAGCCGATTAAACATTAGCGAATCGGCAAACATTAAAGCCGCATGGCTGAATCATGTGATAGAGGCGCAGAATAAAAAAGTGACAGTATACAGGGTGCAGGTCTATTCTGGACAAGGGCAATACGCTAAGCATAAAGCTTCGGATGTGAAGTCTAAATGCGTTGTCTTACTGCCTGGTATACCATCCTTTATCGAGTGGCAGAGTCCTTATTTTAAAGTGAGTGTAGGCAACTTTAAAGATAAATCGGATGCTACTAAAATCAAGGAAAAGTTAAGTGATGATTTTCCAGGAGCCTTTCTTGTGAGTACGAGTGTATATCCAAAAATAATACTTTCAGATGAGTGACTCTATAAAACATGAGTGTGGCATTGCAATGATTAGATTGCGAAAACCATTATCTTACTACTATCAGAAATATGGAACTTGGCGATATGGTTTAAATAAGCTCTATTTGCTGATGGAAAAGCAACATAATAGAGGGCAGGATGGAGCTGGGGTTGTTGCTCTTAAGCTAGATCAAGAGATTGGCGAAGAATACCTAAATAGAGCTCGTTCGGCAAGCGACCAATCTATAAAAGACGTGTTTAATGAGATTAATGTCAGCTGTGGTGTCGAAAGTTGTACAAGTGCAGAAGAGGCGAAGAAAAATTTACCCTTCATCGGAGAGATATATCTAGGACACTTGCGCTATGGAACTTTCGGGAAGAACAATATTAAATACTGTCATCCAATGTGGCGTAAAAATAATTGGAGAGCAAGAAATCTTGCTATCGCGGGAAACTTCAATCTTACCAATATTGCAAATCTGTACAAACATCTTATCAGTAGGGGACAACATCCTCTTTCGTATACTGATACGGAAACTATAATGGAAGTGCTTGCGTACTACCTGGACAAAGAGAATGATGCAATGGTACGAAATCTTACTCAGCAAGACATGCTTCCCATAGATATAACTTCGGAGATAGAAAATGGGCTGAATATTGAAAAGGTGCTAAAAAAAGCGACTGAACAGTGGGACGGAGGTTATGTTATGGGAGGAATATTTGGGCATGGAGATATATTTGTAGCTCGCGACCCATGGGGCATACGACCAGTATTTTATTATGTTGATGATGAGGTTGCTGTGGTGGCGTCAGAACGCCCAGTTATACAAACAACCTTCAATGTGCCGATGGAAGAAATTAAAGAAATATCACCAGGCGAAGCTCTTATAATTAAGAAAAATAATGACTTGTCCTTTGTTAAAATAAGGGATGAGCAAACAGTAAAACAATGCTCTTTTGAAAGGATATATTTCTCAAGAGGTAGTGATGCCGATATTTACAAGGAAAGAAAAGAATTGGGGCGACAGCTTACAAAGTCTGTGTTAAGGTCTATAGACAAGGATTTTAGTCACAGCGTGTTTTCGTACATACCAAATACCGCAGAAACTGCCTTTTATGGGCTCATAGAAGGTTTGAACAGTGAACTAGACAACCTGCGACAAGAAAAATTGACATCTGATACTCCCTTAAGCAAAATGGAAGTAAAGGAACTGCTCAGTCTAAAAGTTAGGACAGAGAAAATAGCTGTCAAAGATGCAAAACTACGAACCTTTATTTCGGATGACGCAAGTCGCGACGATTTAGTATCGCACGTGTACGATATTACATACGGAACAATAAGTAAAGATGTTGATAACCTTGTGATTATCGACGATTCTATAGTTCGAGGTACTACACTGAAGAAAAGTATACTTAGTATCCTTTCACGATTAAGCCCAAAGAAAATCACGGTATTGTCTTCTGCTCCACAAATTAGATACCCAGATTGTTACGGTATCGATATGTCACAAATACAGAAATTTATAGCCTTCGAGGCAGCAATAGCACTACTAAAAGACTCAGGTCAAGAATATATTATAGAGAATGTTTATAATAAATGCATGGAGCAATTTAAATTGCCTGATGATGAGATGCTTAACGCCGTGAAAGATATTTACGAGCCTTTTTCAGCCGAACAAGTGTCAGCTAAGATTGCAGAACTCCTCAAGCCCGATGTTCTTGAATCTGAACTGGAGATAATATACCAGAATATCGAAGGCTTGCACAAAGCCTGCCCAAACCACAGCGGTGATTGGTATTTTACAGGAAATTATCCTACGCCTGGTGGCAATAGAGTGGTAAATAGAGCATTTGTAAATTTTTACGAGAATAATGACGAAAGGGCGTATTAGTTGTGAGGTAGCTCAATAGACGATAAAAATAACATACGTAAAGGATATGATTGTTGACAATAGTGCACTGGCATTTGCGTTTTTAATAACTGCGTTTGCAGGGCTTTCCACAGGAATAGGAAGCCTTATAGGGCTTTTGGCAAAAACCACAAAACCTAGATTACTTGCATTTTCATTGGGGCTGTCTGCTGGAGTAATGGTTTATATTTCTTTTGTAGAAATGTATCCATTTGCATTGGAGGCTCTTAAGGATGAGTTTGGTAATAAGCTTGGCGCAGCTTATGCGTTAATCGCATTTTTTGGAGGAATTGCCCTGACTGCTGTTATAGATAAACTCATTCCTGCATTCGAGAATCCTCACGAGGTGCGTAAAATTGAAGATTTGCACGACAAGAAGCAGAAAAAGAAACTAAGCAGTCTTATGAGAGTTGGTATATTCTCAAGCATAGTTATAGCTCTGCATAATTTTCCCGAAGGTATAGCAACATTTGTGTCTGGATTAAGCTCACCATCCATCGGGATTGCAATTGCTTTGGCCGTGGCCATCCACAATATTCCCGAAGGCATTGCGGTGTCAGTACCTATATACTATGCAACGGGAAGCCGAAAGAAAGCTTTTTGGTATTCCTTTGCCACAGGACTATTTGAGCCATTAGGAGCACTTTTTGCATGGTACGTTATATTCCCATTATTTCCAAATATGGATGCAGAACTATTCTCGGGTGTTACCTTGGGTGTGGTGGCTGGAATAATGGTATATATATCTTTCGACGAATTGCTTCCCTCTGCCGAAGAATACGGCGAACATCACATTGCAATTTATGGTCTTATATCAGGAATGGCAATTATGGCTGTAAGCCTCCTTGCCTTTGAATTTTGAGACTATGCTTAACAGATTTTTTATCAGCCTGAAACCTATGTTTAAAATATGAATTACCCTTGGATACCTACGACAGTAAAGGAACTGAAACAGCGAGGCGGAGAATTGCCTGTAGATGTTGTCCTTTTTTCAGGCGATGCTTATGTCGACCATCCTTCTTTTGGAAATGCTGTCATTGCTCGCTTATTAGAATCTTTGGGATTGTCGGTAGTTATTGTTCCGCAACCAAACTGGCAAGATGATTTGCGAGATTTTAAGAAATTTGGAGTTCCGAAGTTGTTTTTTGCTGTAACGGCAGGAAATATGGATTCTATGGTCAACCATTACACGGCTAATAAACGATTACGTTCTGACGATGCTTATACACCAGGAGGGAGGAGTGGAGCTCGTCCCGATTATGCCGTTACTGTATACTCAGGTATTCTGAAAAAACTTTATCCTGAAGTGCCCGTGATAATTGGCGGTGTGGAAGCTTCCTTAAGGCGTGTGGTGCATTATGATTATTGGTCAGACAGACTAAAGCCTTCGGTGCTAGTTGATTCAAAAGCTGATCTTTTAATTTATGGAATGGGGGAGCAAGCCCTAAAAGAGCTTGTAATGCAAATGAGAGAAGGTAGAGTAGTTGCCGATATTAAGAATATTAGGCAAACTGCGTATATTGATGCCTCTGAGAAGTTGCAGGATAGCGAATGGGAAGATAAACAGCTATATAGTTTTGGCGAAGCATCAGAAGAACCAAAGAAGCATGCCGAGAACTTCAAAGTGATAGAAATAGAATCAAATCGCTACTTGAGCAATGTAAGACTGCTGCAAGATAATAATGGACAGAGGGTGGTAGTAAATCCCATGTATGCACCAATGTCCACTAAAGATATTGATGCAGTATATAAATTGCCTTTTACACGCTTGCCACATCCAAAGTACAGAAATAGAGGCGACATTCCAGCGTACAACATGATTAGGCATTCAGTAAATATGCATAGAGGGTGCTTTGGAGGATGCTCTTTTTGTACTATTTCTGCTCATCAGGGGAAGTTTATCTCTAGTCGTTCGGAGGAGTCTATTATCGACGAAGTTAAATCCATAGCTATGATGGACGATTTTAAGGGGATGATTTCTGATTTAGGAGGACCATCTGCCAACATGTATCGCATGCAAGGCTTTAGCCTAGATATGTGTAAGAGGTGTAGACGTCCGTCGTGTATCAATCCTAACATATGTGTAAATCTTAATGTCGACTATAGCCCGATGTTGAAGATATATCGCAAGGCAGCACAAGTCAAGGCAGTCAAGAAAGCGGTGATAAGCAGTGGAATACGCTATGATATGATATTTATGCATAAGGATGAAGAAATGCGCTCGCAAGGAATTAAATATTTAGAAGAAGTAATAGAAAAGAACGTGTCAGGAAGATTTAAAGTAGCTCCTGAACACACCTCCACTAGGGTTCTGAGTATAATGAGAAAAAGTAATTTTCGCCATTTCGCAACGTTATTTAGGTTGTTTGAGAATCTCAATAAGAAAAAAGGATTAAGGCAGCAATTGATTCCTTATTTTATATCTAGTCATCCAATGTGTGAGAACGAGGATATGTTAAATCTTGCCGAGCAAACAAAAGATTTGGGATATAGACTTGAACAAATACAGGATTTTACACCTACACCAATGACCTTGTCTACAGTGATTTATTATTCAGGTTACGACCCTTATTCTCAGTCGGAAGTATATGTTGCTAAAACGAAAGATGAAAAGCTAGAACAACGAAGTTTTTTCTTTTGGTATATGCCCGAAAATAAAAACAAAATTAGTCGTTTGATGACCAAGATGGGGAAAAAACCGAGTGATATAAGTTCCTTGTTAGGACAAATTATTGCCCAGAAATCTAACAAACAAGAAGATAGGACTAGGAAATTAAAACCTAATAGCAAAAAACGAAGAAAGAAATGATATCGAGAGAAGTTTTGTGTACTGTGGGTGCTTCTTTATACCTATAGTAAGTATGGTTTCTTAGTGTGGCAGGCTTCTTCTTAGAAGTTCGTCTTTTAGCAATTCGGCCATCTCGTAGTCCTCGCGTTCAATGGCGTCACTAAGATGTTTTCTAAGATCGCTATCGGAAAATCGACTAAAGTCGCCGTCGGGGACAATACGCTCAGGTGCTTTAGTTTTTGTTGAGTCAGCTTTCTCTACTTCTTTTTGATTTGAATTTTGTTGTTGGTAATGTGTTTGAGACTTATCTATTTCGTGCATTGTTATGCCTGCTTTTTTCATTACACTTTCGTTTGTGTATATAGGGATATTCAATTTTAATGCTAGTTGTATCGCATCGGATGTGCGCGAGTTCATTACAATTTCTGTTTTTTGTATCTTGTTCTTTATCTTTATGTCTGAATGAAACACACCATTCTCTATTTTTACAATGGATACTTCCAATACTGATAAGTCCATTCTTTCTATTAACTCGGCAAGTAGGTCTATTGTAAGAGGACGAGAGGGTTTTATATCTTCGCATTGAACAATTATGCCTTGAGCTTCGTATGGACCAATGATAATAGGAAGGCGTCTTGTCCCTTCCTCCTCGCCTAATATAAGCGCATATGCTCCTGTTTGGGTCTGTGTGGGCGTAACTCCAAGCACGCTGAGTTTTATTTTGTCTTCCATAATTATAGGCAACTATTTTTTTGAAAAATTGAAACATGACCACGAAATTAGCAAAAAAACATGGTCTTGAGAAATTCTAATATTACGCAACTTTTTTACTGTATGCTTAGTTTGTAACTGTTATGATGTTGTTGTTACTATGGCAATAGTATTGTCTTAGAGCGTGTTTAGCCTTGCTTCCTTCTATGGGTGGAGCGTCTCTGTCTAAGCTCAGATAGTAGCCTGAGCCACATTTTCTGCAATATGCAATCTTGTTTGCCAAGGAGTCAGCAAGTATGCTCCTGTCCTGTTCGTAAGTACACACCGCCTCGAATGCAGAATAATCATTGTCTCCATTACAGTAAATGATTATACCTCCGTAGCCTGCGCCAGCTCTTTCCGAACGTTTGAATATTTTCGAATTGTTGGGAGTGTATAACTCGCTTGCATTAGCTAGATTAATACTGAAGTTTATAGAAGTGTAGGGAAATAAATTATCTACCTCGTTGGAACACCCAACTAATAGTGCTACTGTGGACAAGAAAAGTGAGTTTTTTGTCAATTTATTTGGTATCGTCGAAAACATCTTTTATCTTTACATTTTAATTGAAACAAGAATTACATAGTTTTTCAACGAACAAAAATACATAATATTATGGATGATTTTTTGTATTATTTGCTGATTATAGTTTTTGTACTGGTTCAGTTGTTTGGATTTCTTAACAAGAAGAAGAAAGAGGACGCCCCTAAATATGAAGAGGGAGAGGACGAAGATATAATAGGTAAATTGAAAGAAATATTAGGAGATAAAACGAGTGAAGTGCCCACTCCTTCTACTAGTCTAGAGTCTTATTTGAGATCTACTCAGTTTTCAACACCTGAAACGCCTCCTGTTTTAGAATCCTGCGAAGAAGGAGTATCGTCCATTATGCATGAGGACTTAAGTTCAAAATTAGAAGGCAAAAAACATATAAGAAAGAAAAGTAACCACTTGCTAAAAGATTTCAGCCTTAGAAAAGCAGTTATATACAGCGAAATAATCAAGCCTAAATATTTCTAGATATACAGGTTTTGTTTTGTGGGGAATGATAAAGGTTTATTTTAATAATTTAGGTTGATATGACAGATAAAAAACTTAAAAAAGAAAATTGTGTAAGGAGCAAAAAAGAAAAACATACAAGTTTGGTGCTACACAACGATGATTTTAATACTTTCGATTTTGTTATAGACTCCTTAGTGGAGTTGTGTGGGCACGACGAAATGCAAGCAGAACAATGTGCATTTATTGTACATTATAAAGGCAAGTGCGAAGTGATGAGTGGTTCGATCTCCGAACTATTGGCTATTTATGAAGAAATGAAAGTTCGCCTATTGTCAGTGAGCTTGGACTAACGATTCCAATATTAAATTTTTCTCTTATTGTTGGCTTATAATAAATTTATATTAGCTTTGCAGTAAAATAAGAAAAGAGAACTAGAAGTGTAAACACGTCACGAGAGTGTCGTGGTTTGTTTTTTTATAAACATAAGTAAATTATATTATTATGGCTATTTCGTATATTACAGAAGATGGCTTGAACAAGTTAAAACAAGACTTGAAACAGCTTGTTAATGTTGAGAGACCGAAAATATCAAGGCAGATTGGAGAAGCTATTGATAAAGGAGACATATCGGAGAATGCTGAGTATGATGCCGCTAAAGACGCTCAAGGAATGCTTGAGGCAAAGATTTCAGAGTTGCAAGAAAAAATTGCCAATGCCCGAATAATAGATACATCAAAAATAGACACATCATCGGTGCAAATTTTGAATAAGGTGTCGTTGCGTAATACTCAGAATAACAGTATTATAGTTTATACTATTGTGTCTGAACATGAAGCGGATATTAAGCAAGGCAAGATTTCTATTAAAACGCCTATTGCACAAGGGCTCTTAGGTAAAAAAGTAGGAGACCTAGCTGAAATTAAGGTTCCTTCGGGTGTGATTGAATTTAAAATAGAAGATATTTCTATATAACCATGCCTTCGATATTCACCAAGATAATAAATGGCGAGATTCCTTGCTACAAAATAGCTGAAGACGATGATAGTCTCGCCATTCTTGATGCATTTCCTGTTCAGCGTGGTCATGTTCTAGTAATACCCAAACGAGAGGTGGATAATATCTTTGATTTGAATGACAAAGAGTACGCCAGTTTGTACTTGTTTGCCAAAAACATTGCTAAAGCTATGACAAAGGCGATTCTGTGTAAAAAAGTTGGCATGACAGTCATAGGACTAGAGGTGCCACATGCACATATACACCTGATACCCATGCAGAAGGAAAGCGACTTGTTGAATTTCTCTGATAAGAAGAAATTTGAATCTTGCGAATTTGAGGAAATCCGACAAAATATAAAAAAAAATCTGTGATAAAAAGGGGCTACTTATGAACAAAATGGTAGACTCTTTCATTTTATATTCAAAATACGCACTGAAGCGCCGTAATGAGTAGTTTAGGCTTGACAAAACGATGCTTTTCGGTTATGGAGAATGGCGCTATAATGAAGTAGATAAAGTCGAGTTAAGATGTTGTTTTGGACGGGAGAGACTACACAGTAAATGATTTAGTGCATATTTTGGTTTATATTAGTAAAGCCATATAAAAATGAGAATTGTTATAGCAGGAGCAGGAGAGGTTGGAACGCATTTGGCTAGGTTGCTCTCCAACGATGACCATAATATCATTGTCTTAGACGAAGAGCCCGAGAACTTGAAAAAAGTATCCGCTTCGATGGACTTGCTGTGTGTGGAAGGCTCTCCCCAATCGCTTATAGACCTGAAAAGAGCAGATGTGCAAAAAGCTGATTTGTTTATTGGTGTTACACCCTATGAGGAACGAAATATACTGGCATGCATGCTTGCCAAACAACTTGGAGCAACACGTACAATAGGGAGAATAAGCAGTCAGGAGTATTTGTCTGGCTCAAATAGAGAACTATTCCGGAGCATGGGGGTCGACGTCCTAATCCTTCCCGAAAGCCTTGCGGCAAAGGAAATATCAGTCTCTATAAAAAACGTAGGTACGCGCCAGATGATAGAATTCTCAGGAAGTAATCTTATACTCTTGGGTATTAAGATTAGAGATAATGCCAAGATTGTGAATAAAACAATGAATGCCCTTCATGCAATGGACGAAAACATCCTTTGCGTGGCAATAAGCCGAGGACACGACACTATTATACCTACAGGAAAAGATATTATACAGTCGGGAGACATAGCATTCTTTATGACTACAAAAGACAATGAACTTCGTGTCTTTGAAATTGCAGGCAAAACGATATTCGACATTAAAAATATAATGTTTATCGGAGGCAGTAGGATTGCTCAGAAAGCAATTGAAAGACTTGGGTCTCATTTTAATATAACTGTTATTGAACAAGATAAGGAGCGTTGCGTGAAGTTGGCAGAACGTCTTGATACTGATGTGCTTGTGATAAATGGAGATGGTCGAGATTTAGAATTGCTTAAAGAAGAGGGAATACACGAAATGGATGCCATTGTAGCCGTTACGGGCAATTCCGAAACAAATATTCTGTGTTGTAGTATGGCAAAAAATTTTGGAGTGAAGCGAACTTGTGCCGAGATAGAAAATATTGATTTCTTAAGCATCGCCCAAAGCATCGGAATAGGTAGTATCATCAATAAAAAGAAAATATCAGCAGGATATATTTATAAATTTACTCTTGATGCTGAGGTTATACATGTGCGATATCTAACTTCTACTAACGCAGAAATTTTTGAATTTATAGCAAAAGAGAAAGCGAAAATAACTAGCAAGAAAGTTAGGGATATAAGCCTACCAGTGGGCGCTATAATAGGAGCCGTCATACGTGGGAATACTAGTTTTCTAGTGAACGGCGATTCGCAAATATTGGCAGGTGATAAGGTTGTTGTATTCGTAAAACCAGAGTCTATCAAAAAAGTAGGAAAATTGTTTAGAGCAGGATAGACTGCCGTGCATCGCTCTCAAAGCTCCCCTAGGCCTTTTCTGATTATCTCTAAGCAACCACTTGAGAAGTCGATTACAGAGGTAGGAATGATACCACATTGTTCACCAGTATCAACGATGATATTTACTTCGTGTGTTAATTCTTCTGGTATTTCCGAAATATTGGTGAAATAATACTTCTCTTCGTCGTAAGTTTTGAATATAGAGGTGGTTAGCAAAGGTTTTTTGTACGAGTCTAAAATCATGTTTACTGCTTGAGAGCGACTTATTCGTATCCCTATTTCCTTGCGTTTTAGATTTAATTGTTTCGACACATCTTTACTCGAACTCAATATAAAGGTATATGCTCCTGGAATACGTCTTTTAATTTCTCTGAAAACATTCGATGAAATGGGTTTACAGAATTCAGACATCTGAGAAATATCTTTGCAGAACATTGTAAATTTCTGATTGTTTGAACCTAGTATTTTTTTTATCTTTATCAATTTCTCGACTGCTACTTTGTTTGTTATATCGCATCCAATAGCAAAAACTGTGTCAGTAGGGTAGATTATAACCCCTCCATTCTCCAAGCAGATACATAATTCTTTGAGTTTTCTTTCGTCTGGACTACTAGGATATATTTCTAATATCATTATGGAGTTTTTATTTTATGGATGTTAATTTCTTTTCTTTATGATAAAATCCAAAATGTGCCTAAGGTATTTATTGTGTAGCCCCATCTACAAAGTAAAGGTTTCGCCAGTCTTTGTCTCATTCACTGTAATTGTGATTTAGAGACTTTCTAATAATGCCACCCCCTCCTTCGGAACTTTAGGGCGAACACATCTGTTCACCCTACCTTTCGGGGCTTGATTTTATAGATCGAACTCCCAATTCGCAAAGTTTCAATATACAGAACGGCAAGTCTTGATATTTAGCTACTTTATAGTTCCGACCACCAATATTATGGACAGAGACTAATTCGCTGTTTAAGCATGCGATTGTCTAATATGTAAGTTGTAGTATGGCTTACATGTCTAGTTCTTTGCTCAGATTCTAATCCTTACTTGTTTATGTGTTCATTGCTCCACAAACAGGTATAACCTGCCCACTTACGTACGACGATAAGTCAGATGCTAAAAATAGAGCTACATTTGCAACTTCTTCGGGAGTACCTCCTCTGCGGAGTGGTATTTTAGCCTCCCATGCTAGCCTTGCCTCTTCTGGAATTTTTGCTGTCATTTCTGTAATGATGAATCCAGGAGCGATGGCATTACACCTTATGCCTCTAGAACCCAATTCTATAGCAACCGATTTAGTGAGCCCAATCATTCCTGCTTTTGAAGCCGAATAATTAGCCTGCCCAGCGTTGCCACTGACACCAACAACTGAACTCATGTTTATGATGGAGCCACTGCGTTGTTTTAACATTGTGCGCTGAACTGCTTTAGTAAAATTAAATGCCGATTTTAGGTTTACGTTTATTACAGTATCCCATTGTTGTTCAGACATTCTCATCAATAGGGTATCCATTGTTATACCTGCATTATTTACGAGTATATCAATACCATCAAAGTCTTTTATAATCTGATTTACGACCTTGTCAGTGTCTTCGAAACTTGACGCGTCCGAAGCGTAGCCTTTACCCTTGACACCGAAAGCTTCGATTTCTTTTTCCGTCGAAGTCATATTCTCATCCGACCTTAAGTCTGTAAACGCCACATTCGCTCCTGCCCTTGCAAAACATAATGCTAAGGCCTTTCCAATACCTCTGGATGCGCCTGTGACAATTGCTGTTTTTCCTTTTAGTAATGTCATCTTCTATGATTTTATACTTGATAATTTCGCAAAAGTAGTAAAAATAATAGAGTCCCGTAATGTTGGACCAGGTAAAAAATAGTAAAAATATAAATGATTCTTCAGATACCGTATTGATGATGTCTGTCCATAGTGTAGTCTAACCTAGACTGAAGGTCAAAAACAAGAGTCCTCTCTTGGGGAGCGAAGAAGATTTTTAGTACTTTTGCATCGTATAGCATTTTAAGTAACGATGTAGTTATTTGCATAATATGAGTAAGTTACAAGAGTCATGAATTGGATTGTTTTGGTTATAGCAGGGTTGTTTGAAGTAGCATTTGCTTTCTGTTTAGGCAAAGCTAAAGAATCAGCAGGTAGTGATATTTATTGGTGGTATGTGGGCTTTGTGGTTTCCCTTACTGTCAGTATGGGGCTTTTAATTAAAGCCACTCATACTTTACCTATTGGCACAGCTTATGCCGTCTGGACAGGAATCGGTGCAGTGGGAACTGTGTTGGTAGGCATCTTTGTGTTTAAAGAACCAGCTACTTTTTTGCGCTTGCTTTTCATTACAACACTAATAGCGTCCATTATCGGACTAAAAGTAGTTTCGCATTAAATAGTGTCTGTCCACAGTGTCGGGAGTCTGTGCTAGAAAGTTCAAGATCAAGGCTTGCCGTTCTGTATACTGGGAGTTTGTGAATTGGGATTTTTTTATGGTACGCCCAGCATGGTCGTAATCTCATGGGTATAAGTCCCTAGCGAGCCCTAATAGTGGGAATTGCCTAGCCAAGAGCAAGGGTGTCCGTAGCGATGTGGAATCTGAAGGAAGCTGGCGGCAAAAGTCTGACCTGACGAACAGAAATCAGATATAAGGCTGAGTGTGGGGGTGAATCTGCCAAACAAGATAAAGCCCAATAACTATTCGGAGCCACACTTAGTAAATCTGGCAGGTATAAGGCGGAAAGATTACGTTCTTATCTGGGGAGGTCTCACAGACGTGCGGATATTTTTTTAGAAGCATGGAGTAAAGCTAGCTGTGAGAAGTCAGCCGAGGACATCGTACCGATGAGAAAGCATGGGGAAGGCAGAGA
>JBKECH010000096.1:0-1690 GCA_047974415.1 Bacteroidales bacterium
CTCACTTCAAGGAGTAATGGCATGGGCTATGAACAAAGGAAACTTCAACTAACCCGATACATCCGAGGATGGATTAACTACTACAAATTAGCCGATATGAAGACCCATCTACAGCGAGTAGATGAGTGGTACAGGCGAAGATTACGAATGTGTATATGTTGGAAGAAGGTCAAGACTAAGTTTCAAGATTTGATGAAATGCGGAATTGGGCGAGGGAAATCTTGGGAATGGGCAAATACTCGCAAGAGCTATTGGCGCACCTCCAAAAGCCCCATACTCACACAAGCCATCACAAACGAAAATCTACGGTTAGCAGGTTATCCTAGTCTAAGTGCCTACTATGCCGAAATTAAGGAACCGCCACGTGCCGAACGGCATGCGTGGTGGTGTGAGAGGACGGCATGGGAATTAATCCCATTCCTCCTACTCTATTTTTAGATGTGTATTATTAATATTGGCAAGGTAAATAATAGCCATTAAAGCATACAGCCCTCCCCATAATGAATATAGTTGCTGTATGCTAATATGAGTCTTTATTGTCAGTATTGTTCAGTTTCCAAAAACCACCTTTAAGAGCACTAACAGCGTCAACGTATCTCATTGATGAGATTATTTTCCCTACCTCCCTGTTTTCTAGCCTGAGAGCTTTAGTGAGGTCTCGAATATGTATAGGTTCGCCTGCTTCTTTCATTATTGACAGTATTTTTTCTGCATTTTTATTGTGAGTAGTAATTTTATTTATTTTTCGGATTACTACGACTAACAAGCCTGTGGTTAGTAATATTGCAAGCCATTGTGTGAATTTTGCATAAAATTTTCTATATTGATACTCATAATTTGCAAAAGCAAGGTCATATTTCTCAGAAAAATACACCTTAGGCATTATTGACTGTTCTATATCCCAATACTCTTTTCTAGAGACTAAAGTTTTGTATTCTATCCCTTTGTAGTTAAGCCTAACAGAGTATCTCACAGCACCACGCGAATTCGTTTCCACCCCTCTCCCTATATACTTATAAATGACAGGGGGGCGATTTTCGTCCAATACCTTCTCCATACAAGAACTTGTTCTTGTTAAGAATATCGCAAATCCAGAAAAAAAACAATAAAAATAATGACTAACCAGAAACCAGATTTTCGATGTAAATCAAATTTACTAAATCTACTTTTCATGTTTGTTTTTGTCAGTAGCATTCTTTACTCCCTTAGTTGCAATTTTGGCTGGTGTTCCTGTTATTGTTTCTACGGTACCCTGCATTACTTCCATTACATTAGTGGTAGACGAGTGCCTTACAGCATCGTTCTTTGCATTGTTAATGAGTTTCTGATTAGGACTTGAACGACTAGCTAAGTCTTTTGCTCTTTTACCTGCTACTTTCGCATTATTTTTTTGAGTAGCAGCAGCTTCTTTGGCAGCTTTTGAAGGGAGTATCTTTTTTAATCACTACTGTCCGCTAAAATAAAATTCAGTCAATATATCTTTCGTAACTTTCACATAATCAATGTTCGTTATCCGTCTTTTCAAAAGTAAGCCCCCTCCATTTCGGGGAATAAAGAATTTTGATATCTCACTCTATTTTGATATGATACTGCTTTCCAGCAGGCTTCAGGCTCTTCTAAAAACTCGTAAATATTGATATAGCACATTAATTGATGGCGTATGATGGATATCAAGTTTGAAAAAGCCCAC
>JBKECH010000023.1:0-1654 GCA_047974415.1 Bacteroidales bacterium
ATGTTTTCATGGTCTTGTTCCAAGCAAGGTCATCGGTATTTTGAGTACCTTTTACCGCCGCATCAAAACCAGCACGTTTATCATTGCTTACGGTCACAACTGCATCGCTACCATCATTGGTGTTCAAAAGCAAATTACCCTCTTCTTCTTCATATTTGGTCGCCTCCATCCCACTTGGGTCGACCAAGTTACTTGGGTTGTTGTGGCAATAATGGTAAGGACTCCAGCTTGGGTATTTATCAAATAAAGGATCAACCCCATACCACACACTCACCCTAGGATTATAATACCTCGCTCCATAATAATACAGCCCAGTCTCGCTGTCATACTCCTTGCCGTTAAACAAATACGGCGTGTTCCAAGTATTATTTCTTTCTTCCAAGAAGACTTCGCCGAAGGGAACATATTCAATATGCTGAACCACTTCGCCGCCTAAATTAGTTATATATGAGACACTTCCAAGGTGGTCGGGGTGGTAGTAGAATTGGAGTTTTTCGTAGGTGTCGCCTGTAGTTGGAATACTCTTATTTTAATCCTAAAATAAAATCATTAAGATTATCAGCTATCAAATAGAGGTTTGATCTATCATTATCGTCTGATTGACTGTAATTAACTTCGCATTCATGATTCCAAAAATATATTTTACTATCTGTGGTATCCATACAGATAAGATTTCCACCTGGGTCGTGCGCAATTGGAAAGAAAGAATCTGGCATTCTCTTTTCGTCTATCTTGTAAATGTTAAAGTAATCCTCAAGGTTATCAAATTCTCCTTCATATAACGCCAAAAACCAATCAACTGAAGACTCTGTTATCGATCCGTTTTCTTCAAAACTAAAGATATTAGGATTACATCGTCCCCCATTAATTTTTAGCAAATGCTTTTTATACTCTGATGAAAATTCAAAGTTTAATTTGTTTTCTAATTCCTGTATTTGGAATTCTGTTAGCTGCAATTCTATTTCTGAAAAATTAGCCATAATTTATTGTTTTATGGATACCACAAAGAAAAACCTCCGGTGTGTCCTGTTTGTAAATGAACGGTAGTTCTAACCAATTGCATTCGACCCATTGTCTGATGATGATGCCATGTGTAACCTTTTGGTGTGGATGAGTATCCAGCAATGCTGTTTGCTGCAGCAAAATCCCCAACTCTCGTTCCTGTAGGTTTAATCGTAACATCTGCTTTCCCTCCTTTATACAAGTAGTTTGTGAAATTTGGAAATCCCTTCTCTGTAAAAGGAACGCCTGTTTTTGGGTGAAGTTTTCCTGCTAAATGACCATTTCTTAAACCTGCCGTACTTGTTCTTGCTGTCCTTGACATTCCAGCCACCCCTCCAACTCCCGCACTCAAACCTCCTACCACCAACTCTGGATTAGTCCACTGACTTAAAGCTTCGCTGCCCGACATTGCCATGGCATTCGACACGGAAGGATCTTGCAAGAAGTCGATTGCATTTTGTCTCGACCATTGACTGTTAAATTGGTCTAACAGAGCGTTCATTTCTCCTAGCGACTCAAAACCCAGCAAACTAGATTTCTGATAATCATTCCATCCTTGGCTGTCATATACGGATTTCATCCCATCATTATTATAGGACTCTCCATAGAATTTGAAGTTTTCTATCTGGTCATTTGAAACAGTAATGATGTC
>JBKECH010000075.1:0-71229 GCA_047974415.1 Bacteroidales bacterium
CAGCTAGTAACGCAAAAAGATAAGTGGTTGTATGTCCTCAGGCATCTGGCATACTTAAACAACCGTCCTGAAACCCTACGAGAAAGAGTATTCACCAAAGTATTCGAACAAGCCGAGATTTCAAAATTTACTCCCGAAGAGCGTGGCGACTATGAAAGCAGTTTAAAATATTATAGAGATATAAAAAATGTAATCGACACGGCAAAAGGCGAAGGTTTCTCGGAGGGAATGGAGAAAGGAATTATTGAGGGAATGGAGAAAGGAATTATTGAGGGAATGGAAAAAGGTAAGCTGGAGAAAAATATAGAGATTGCAAGGAGCATGAAGTCTAAAGGATTAGACAATTATATAATTACAGATATTACTGGACTGACAAAAGTCGAGATTGATAAGTTATAAAAGTGGGTTAATTGATGTCTATTTCGGTCTGCCCTTTGCAATTATACCTTTATCTTGCAGATGCCTACGTTTTGCAAAGGAGTTCTGTTCAGAAATAAAGATCTTGCCACTTTATCAATGATTTTCCGAAAAATGTTAATATCGATCCAATTTTTTAGTTCGTAAAATAGGGCTTGCGGATTTTGGGTATGCATTGGAACACGTGGTAGATGAGTTACATATTCTGGGATTAAGTCACAGGCAAGAACGAAAACTAAAAAAAATGTCTCAGCCAACAGGTTGAGACATTTTTTTTATAAATCTTCCGAAAACCAGTACTGATTTTCATTTTTTGGGAGGAAGACCGGGGTTGAACCGGCGACCTCTGGAACCACAATCCAGCGCTCTAACCAACTGAGCTACATCCTCCATAAAACAAACCAAGTTCCTTTTTTGTGCTTCAAAATAAACTCGGCGTACAAAGGTATAAACTTTTTTTTATGTTCAAAAATATATTCGTTTGAAATCTGCTATCAACTAAAATCCATTGCCAATCTTCAGCCCGATATAGATGGTGCGAGGAAGCCCTGGTCCATACATATATGAAGGGTCTCGATCTACTCCCTTATCAAAATCGCTCTGATAGGAATTAAATATATTTTTTACACCTCCAAATATCTGAAGCTTACCACCCTTAATGTTGAAGTTCTTCCAGCCCTGCACGCCTAGGTCGAAGAAGCTCGGAGTTTTTCGCAACTCTCCATCTTCCGACACAGACACTCCATAATATATAATATCCATTGTGCCAGTATGTGTTCCACTCATCGTAAAACCGACATCTCGCCGAGGATTATAATCAAGAGTGAAGAAACCATAGTTGTTTGGGGCTCTTTCAAAACTATATAGCCCTAGATTCTGAGGAGTGTCGTATTTGCTTTCTTGTATTGTGAAACCTGCATTTAGCACAAGTTTCTTATAGGCGATATCAAGCTCCAAGTTCACACCTGCAACATGTGCTCCGTCTTCAGCATTTTTACGAGTGTATATAACAGCCCCGTCGTCGGCAGGAGCGCCATGTTCTAGGGTAAAAGGATCTTTTAGCATTGTATAGAAACCATCTGCCAAAACACTTAGGCTGAGTCCATTGCCAAGGGTCTTGTTATAATCTAGCGAAAGCGTAAAGCTGTTGCTGGTTTCCTGTTTCAGTCCTGGGGCACTTTTTTGAATAATCTGCCTAGAACCAGAAGTTTCTATATGTAAATCCTCGTTAAATACCTGGGGTGCACGATAGCCACGAGCATAAGATGCTCTAGTTTGTAGAGTGGGACTAATGTCGTAAAGCATAGCTATACGCGGACTTAGCACATCGCCACTCACGTCATTATCATCAACCATTTTATCCTTAACATCGTAGTGGTCGTATCTCACGCCAAGAGTCAATTTATATCGTGTCCATCTTTTTTCAAACTGCCCAAACATACCGAAGGTATTTATACTCTGATCTGAAACGGTGGTATTGTCAGCATGTGGAATTTCTATGTTGCCTTCATCATTTACAAAAGCCTTGTCAGTATCGATATATCCCAGCTTCTTGTCATTGAGCAGGTCTGTAGTATTTTCGATACCCAAGGTTGCTGTTGCTCCGTCGAAATCGACCTTATACTGCGATCCGATGTTGTAGGTTAAGCCCTCAGTATTACCATAGGCCGACAGATCTTTATTCGCTCCATAGTACGAGTCCCTATCCACACTCTGCGCAGACACATAGACAGAGAATATGTCTATAGTTCTAAAAAACTGATCGTAAGTAATTGCTCCTGTGCTAATAGAATGTTCGGCACTTTCGGTTATGTCTGTCTCGTGAGGAGCCATGTCAAATTTGTTACCACCTCTTCTTTCTTCATTAAGATGAAAAAAATCGACACTCAACTTAGAGCGACTTCCAAAGCGATGAAACAGGCGACTTCCTACTGTTACATTATCGATTTCGGCAAGTTCGGAAAACCCATCGCCATTATGGTCATAATTTTCTCTATTTCGATAAAATCCATATACAGCAATCCCTGTCTTATTATCGGCAGATACCAACGAGGTGTTAAATTTCGTATTGCTTTCCAATGCCGTGTTAGCATCAGAGCCCGAACCTAGCCCGATGAGATTTGACGTTACCGAGCCTTCATAAATATTTGAAATAGGGTCTTTAAGAATAAGATTTACCGTTCCAGCGATGCCGTTGCTCCCGTAAAGAGATGATCCACCTCCTTTAATAACCTCAATGCGTTCGAGCATATTGGATGGGATGAGCTCGATGCCATAGACAGCTGCCAATCCGCTAAAAATAGGGCGACTATTAATCAATATCTGCGAATATGCTCCATCCATCCCATTTATGCGAACTTGATTAAATCCACAATTCTGACAATTATTTTCTACCCTTAACCCTGGCGAATAACTCAAACCCTCTGCTAATACAGCCGAATTGGTCTTTGCCATCTCCTTCGAGCCGATGGTATTTACTATTACTGCCGCATCACGCCTGTCTTGCAGGTTCCTATTTGCCGACACAACAACCTCATCGAGACCCAAAGAGCTTTCTTTTAATAAAATCTCTATTTCGCTTGTCTTTCCTTTAGTTATTACAACCGATGTTTCAGTCTTCTCGTAGCCCACACATGTAGTTCTTACGGTGTATTCTCCAGGAGGAATATTCAGAATTCTAAAATGTCCGGTTTCATCTGTCAATGCTCCTATTGTAGTGCCTTCAAGGAAAATGCCAGCAAAAGGGATATGCTCTCCTTTAGATATTACATGCCCAATTAGATGAGCATCACTAGGTTTTTTCTGAGCGTAGCTCAGCGACACTGAAAGGCACAATAAAGTAGCGAACAAATATCTCATATAATATATATCTTATCAAGATTCGACAAAGATAAGGTACTGCATGCCTTATAAACACCTCTTTAATATTAACAAATCAATAAAACGCTGATAAGCAGACCTCAGAGTAAGCGCATTTTAAAGATACTGCCTATTAACTTTGTATTTATAATAGATTATTTCAATAGGAATACAAATAAAATTCACCTACTTTTGAAACCATAAAAAGTTTTACATGAGGGTGGCAATTACCATACTAGTAGTATTCTTGCCACATTTGGTTTTTTCGCAAGGTTTAATTAACGTTTGGAACGAAGATTTTAATTATGGCGGTATAGGATATTGGGGTGGTGGACAAAATATGCCAGATTCCCTTGCATGGACCATGAATGTGGGAGCTTGCTCATTTGCATCCGCAAGTGACTATGTAAAAACTGTGTCAACAAGAGGAGGACGACTTGAAGCACGAAACTGTAACGGAGAAGCCCTTTGGATTAGCGATACCATATTCATATCTTCCGACAGTCTTATATTATCGCTAGATGTTATGGAAACAGGGTCAGGCAACAATGTATTGAATAAATATGTGTCTGTACATCTCAATATTGATGGCATTAGCTACGGACTATCGCAAAATAAACTATTACAAGGTAATTTTGGACATCAGACAATTGAGCATCCCTTTGCAAGCTCCAAGTTCTGCATAATCAGTATAAACATATTAACTGGATATTCGAATGATAAACTGATTATTGATAATATCCTCCTACAGAAATATCAAGAAACCGAGGCGCAAGTATTAAAAATCACCTCCATTCCACTTGTTGCCACCAGGGATGAGAGCTTTATAATAAAGGCTATTGCTGCTGATACTCTTGGAAACCAAGCAACGTCTTTTAATGGAACTGCTAATATCAAAGAACTCAATTTAAGCACAGATATCAGCAAGGGCAAAGCAATGTGGGATAATGTGCAAATAAGTTCCACTGGTCTAAAGCGACTCAATTTTAGCACTTATAATCAAAACATTACCTGCCGAGATTCATTGATGATTGTTAACCGTCTGCCAAACTTAATAAGCGACAACTTCAATTATTTGGACACTAATATCTGGCAAGCAGACACATCTTGGATTATTGCCTCCAAGAATGGAAAATCTATGTTGCAACACAATGCAAGCAGCAAAGGAAATACAAGTCAATTATGGACCAAGCCTATAAACATAAATATTGACCATGAAGCGCAGTGGAGTATTGAGTTTCAAAATGGAGATTGGGACCCATCGTCATCAAATAAATTCAACGTTGTACTTCTTGCCGATAGTGCTTCCAATAGCTATTCTGGAGTAGCATGTGGCGTAAATATAAAAAATTCTAACGATTTATTGGAACTCTGGCAAATTGAGCGTGGCAGGCCTATAAAGTTGTTGTCATCCTTAAGGCTGGACGTAAATGCCAATATGAAATGTACTATTTATGCCGGCAAGGACGCAAGTGACACATGGTGGCTATGTGCACAAGATAGCACTGGCAATAGGTTTATGTCTTACGGCGAACAATATTCACCTAAGTTCCCTGACAGACACTCTGGACTTATATTCCGACACAGCCCTACACGGAAAGGATTATTGTACTTCGACAATTTTAAAATCAATGGAAGTAAAATCCCCTTTGCCCTTAAAAACATCACTGTAATCTCCGAAGGAAAACTACTACTGAGTTTTAATGAGCCACTTGCAGAACAAGATCTCTCAAACTTAACTAAACTTGTCAACAATAAGGACAAGCCTCTCAATATCATCACATTTACACGCCCAAACCCTTCCTCGATAGAACTCACCTTTGACAATAATAACGCTGATTATCTGTTGACTATGCACCTGCAAGACATCAAATCCGTTTATAATAATTCGATAGACAGTACATTGCAAGTAAGCATTGCCATTCCTCCAAAAGCAGGACGATTGATTATCAGTGAGATCTGTGCACAGCCTGACTCTTCGTCGCCCCTGCCCAACAGCGAGTACGTGGAAATTATAAATATGGGGAACTTCCCGATACTTCTTGATAGTTGCCACCTACAAATTAGCAATAGGAGTGCTGTTTTTCAGAATGATACCATATTTCCGAATCAATACAAGGTGCTTACAAGCATTGTAGACAGTAGTTTGTGGAAAGATTATGAAGATGTAATCCTTCTAGCATCTATGCCCAGTTTATCAAATACAGGAACATCAATAAGCATATACAATGCTGACAACGACAGTATCTCAAGTATTGAATATAGCAACAAATGGCACGCTACCACAGCTCAGCGAAAAGGCTGGGCCTTGGAACGCCGAGATTTGTATCGAGATTGTGGACAAAAATACAATTGGACAACATCGACCGCAGCAAAGCAAGGCTCGCCCACAAAAATAAACTCTGTAGATGCTGAAAACAAAGACTCAATAAAACCCAAACTCCTTGCTTGGGAAGTAACATCAAACCAAGAACTAAAATTCATCTTCTCCGAAGCGATGCAAGCTCTTAGCAATGATGCAATATTGAAAATAATAAACAATACAATCGACAGTATTTCTTGGACGAATGATAGCATATTGCATGTTGCTTTCAAAAACAATATACCTATAAACCAGAAGTTTACTGTGTCCTTTAACCCCGATCTTAGCGACCTTTGCAACAACGAAATGCTTGAATATTCCGTTGAAATACTAAACAGAAAAATCGAAGAAAACGAACTGTTTATCTCCGAGATTTTATACAACCCATACTCTGGAGCTGCCGAATTTATTGAGCTGTACAATAATAGCACTTTGGAAATATCTCTTAAAGATATTACTCTTGCCATTGGCAACAGCAGTGTGAGTTTTGACGAAGATTTAAGCATGCAACCCAAAGGGTTTTACATGCTTACAAAGGATGTGGAAAGTGTTGCAGGTTCATATTACACTCCGATTTATGAGAATTGTTTTGAGGTAAATATACCCTCGCTACCAAACTCTGGGGCGACAATCGAGATATTTAATAAAGAGAAAGAGCTAATTGCCGAAAGTTCATATTCTGACGACATGCACAGCCAACTTATTTACAACACAAAAGGCGTGTCGTTAAGCATCCGTTGTGTTGAGTGCCATGAAACGACATTAATTTCGTCGTCATCGATCGACGGATATGCCACACCTACTTATTTTTCAGAGTCGTCAGAGCTAGTAAAAAATGAATATTCATTGACTCCTAAAGTTTTTTCGCCTGATAATGACGGCTCCGATGATATGCTTAGAATAGGTTACAGTACTAGCATTGGGGGACATAGCGCAAATATAAGAATTTATAATTCGCAGGGTAGAGAAATAGTGATAATAGCCAACAACGAGTATGTGTCGGGAAATGGTGATTTTACATGGAATGGGTGCGACTGGCAAGGGAATATGTGCAAATCAGGAGTTTACATAGTAATCTTCGAGCTGTACAACGACCGTGGCGATAAGGTTCACAAGAAATTGGCATGCACGCTAATAAGAAGGAAATAAACATTGAAATAAAAAAAACGGCATTGGTTATAAAGCGTTGACTATAATTAGTGTCTGTCCATAAAGTCGGGAGTCTGGACTATAAAGTTAAATATCAAGGCTTGCGAGACTTTGTGAATTGGGAGTTTACTTGTGTAAATGACTAACTCGCAAAGCAAGCATAACGCAGATATTGGACTTTATAGACAGATTCTAATTAACAAGCAATAAGCAAACAGATGAAGCATATAATCTCCATATTACACTTTTTGTTGATGTCTATCGTCATGTTTGGACAAACGGCAGATTTTGGCATTGGAGCAAAAGCACGTGGGTTAGGAGGGGCTTCGATAGCATTGGAGCACGATGTATGGAGTGCTACAAACAGTCAAGCACAGAGCGCATGGAACAATAGCCCCGAGATTGGCGCTTTTTATGAGCAAGGCTACATGTTGAAAGAATTGTCTCTATTGGCACTTTGCGGAGTTCTTCCTTTTTGGAATGGGAGTTTCTCGACATCTATGATTTACCGCGGTCATGGCGATTATAACGAGATGCTGGCTAGGTTAGCATATGCAATGCGTCTATCCACAAAAATATCAGTATCTGTAGGTTTTGATTATCTCACAGCTAGAGCTTTGGCGGATGATTATAGGGGCAATATGTTTACCTTTGAACTAGGTGCAAGCTATAAGCCAAATGACAGATTAAATTTTGCATTTCATACTTTCAACCCCATCGGAACAAAAGCATCTGGCGAGGGATATATGAATGAGAAGCTATCTGTATATAGAGGTGGTGGAGCATTTCTTTTGTCTGAATTTGCAACAATACTAACTGAAGTTGAATATTCCAATGACTACAAAACAGTTGCAAAAGTCGGGCTACTATTGTCTTTCGAGGAAAAGTACGAAATATATGGAGGCTTTAATACCTATCCCAACCAGCTGTCATTTGGACTGGGTTACACATGGAGAGATGTAAAAATTGATTTCTATTCACACTATCACTTTGTCCTAGGCTATACGCCTGGACTGTCTTTCTCGTACCAATTTGGAACTAGCAGAGCCCTTAGGGACAGAACATCTGCAACCTTTTAAAACACAACGCAATGAATGCCAGAAAAATACACATCATCGCCATTGTCCTCTTTGTTTTATTATCGGCAAGTATAGATATATACGGACAAAGCGAACTTGAGATGGTGCTTCAATCCATATTGGAGGACGAAGACAACGAACGAGTGGCAGAGCTGACAGACCAACTCGAAAGTCTCCACATGAATCCCATAGACCTCAACAATAAAACAGACATTGACCGACTTGACCAATTAGAAATCATTACAGCTTTCCAACGAGAAGAAATAAAAGCCTATGCAAGGAGTTATGCACCCATAAGAACCTTCAACGAGCTGCGTGGTCTTGCTGGAATTGACGAGGGTACGATGAAGTTATTAGAGCTATTCACAATACTCGGGACAGGTACAAAAACCACAGCATCATTATTCGATGGTAAGAACGAGTTTATCGCTCGTTATCAGTCGGTTTTACAAAAATCAAAGGGTTATATTGAAAGAGATGATGGTAGCACTCCATACATAGGCGACAAAAACAAGTATTACATCCGTTATCGGTTCGACGGAAGTCGTATGCGTTTTGGTATTGTGGGCGACAAAGATCCTGGAGAGTCTTTTTTTGATGGCGAAAACAAGGCTGGGTTCGATTTCTATTCTGCTCATATGCAGTATAATATGCAGGGATTTGTACGTCAAATTAATTTGGGGGACTTTAGGGTAAATTATGGACAAGGGCTTTCTTCTTACAATGGCTTTGGCATAGGTAAATCATCGCAACCAACTAATTTAATGAAAGCTAACCGTGGGATTAGTGCTTTTGCCTCTGCCGACGAGTCTAACTTTTACCGAGGGGCAGCTGTAAGTTTTGCAAAGGGCAAAATCAGTGGTAGCATTTTTGGGTCCTATGATAAGAAAGATGCTTCACTAAGTGCTAACAGCGAGTATATAAACACAATTAGACGCACAGGCTACCACCGAACGGAGGGAGAAATACAAGGTAAAGACAAGCTTGCCGAAACGAGCTTCGGAGCGAACGTCAGCTTAACTATCAATAGGTTGCGTATTGGTATAAACAGCATTAATCATCTACTCGACAAATCATTGATAAAAGGTTCTCAACTGTATCAGTTATACGAGCTGGAGGGAAGAAGTTTGAAAATTCTTAGCTCTGATTATCAATGGTCATTCAACAAGGTTATATTATTCGGAGAGCTTGCAAATAGCATAGAAACTGGAGGATTAGCATATGTGGGAGGTATAAATCTCAAAAGTGGACGTAATTCGGAATTTGCTTTTATATATAGAAATTACGCTAAAGAATTTCACAATCTTTACGGGGGTGGATTTTCGGAGAGTTCACAAGACAACGACGAAAGAGGTCTATATATAGGCTTTGAGTCGCAGCCCATTGCAAAACTAGACCTCAGAAGCTATATAGACTTTTATAAGTTCAATGCTATTAAATATAGGACCATAGCTCCGACAAACGGTTGTGACTTCATGGCAGAATTGGAATATAATTACAATTATAAGTTAAGCTTCACACTCCGCTCCAAGTATGAAGCAACAGAAAGAAAATCATTGCAGGACGAACGACACTACTTGCAAAAACCTTTCAACACAGGCTATACGCGACTGTACGCAAGCTATTCGCCATGTGAGCAAGTTGTATTGCGAAGTCGAGTCGACTATGCATACACTGAATTTGGAGAGAAGAGCTCGGGATGGTATTTTGGACAGGATGTTAACATTAGTCTTTTGGGAGAGACCCTAAAATGGTGGAATAGAGCAGCCTGGTTCAATACCAATGGGAGCAACCTACAAATCTACGCTTACGAAAACGATGTGCTATATTCATATTCGGTGCCCACATTGTCAGGAAAGGGATGGCGTTTCTACACAATGCTGAAATTAGAATTTGGACGTCACCTTAGGTTTTGGCTACGATATTCACGCATACAAATGAGTGATGATGAAAACATTGGAAGCCAGTATAACGAAATACCAAAAAAGTATCGTGATGAAGTAAAATTGCAGATGCAAGTAAAGTTTTGAATATATGGAAATACTACTTGTTTCTAATTTACACGCATAGTTACATATTCCAACCTTGTGCTTTCAATTCGATTTCTGAGCCTCCTTTTGTCACTAGAGTATTGCTTTGTTCATAAGTCGTTATGTGACCTATTGCTGTAATGTCAGTGTCATTTTTTATCTTTTTGAAGGCTTCTAAAGGAACAGTAAACAAGATCTCGAAATCGTCGCCACCATTCAGCGCTGCTACAATAGGGTTTATATCAAACTCCTGAGCTGTATTGATTGTCTGGTCTGCCATTGGTATCTTTTCTTCATAAATCTTCGTTCCACAATTCGAGCTCGTTGCTATGTGCATCAATGCAGAAGCTATCCCTTCGTCTATGCTTCTCATCGCTGTAGGTACAATATTGTAAGAATCTAATATCGATATTAAATCTACTCTTGCTTTCGGGCGCAGATATCTTTCTAGAATGTAGCTCGCTCCATCAAGTTGAGGCTGACTGTTGGGGTTTATTTTAAAGACTTCTTTTTCTCTTTCTAGCAATTGTAGTCCCATATATGCAGCTCCCAAATCGCCAGTCACACAAATCAGGTCATTTGTCAATGCTCCATGTTGCCCAATTGCTTTTTTATGTTCGTCTGTTGTTCCTATGGCTGTTGTGGTAATAAGCATACCTGAAACTGCGCTTTTCAAATCGACGTTTGTAAGGTCTAGTTTATAGTCGTTGCAGGCTTGTTCTATGCCCATAAATAAATCTTCCAAAGCCTCGACCGAGAACCTGTCGGAAACTGCAATATTGATTATGATTTGTTCTGCATATCCACACATTGCACTTATGTTTGCGACAGCTTGCGTAACAGACTTATAGCCAAGGTGAACCAAGGGGACATACATGAGGTCGAAGTCTATTCCAGCTATCATGGTTGTGGTACTAACGATACTTATACCTTCGTTATTCACAAGGGTAGCATCGTCGTTAGCTTCCGATTTTGTCGACATGTTTTCATGGGAAAAACGCCCTGCGAGATGTCGCACAAGCGCCTGTCTGCCAGTGCTGTTAAGCGGTGTGAATTGAGTTTTTTGAGAATTGTCCATTTCTAAATGATTTTAGTATTCGGATTGTAAAGATAGTAAAATAGTGTTATTACAACTCTAATAAACAAGCTTGCAATAAAAAAGCCGAGCATGTTCTCGGCTTTTGCTAAATATCTGGGGAAATATGGATGTTTAGTTGCTTTTTCCTATCTCATCTACCTCAAATGAACTTCCTCCTTTGGGATCTTCTCCATATTTGTTACTCCCTTCATTTCCTTCTGTACAGCATAGAATAAGGTTATATATGGGTATAAGAATAAACCACCCACTCTTGCCGACATCATGCATACGTCTTATCGCCACTGCCAAGGAAGGTAAAAATACGGCCAAGTTATAAATACCATATATAGGACCTGACTCAGGTCCAGAAGCCGAACCAATAAGCTGCTCGATTATATAGATTATAATACTAATAATAAAAGAGAATAAGACAAACATCCAGAACTCTTTACGTCTAGCACGTCCTGTAAAATTCACATAATTCTTTAAAACTTTAATGTAATAATTCATATTGATAATTCTTTTAATACTCCCTACTCATAAGGCTTTTCGGTTTCGCCCCGTTTTTGTATGGTATCTGGACTCCATTAATTTTCGTTCAGAGCTAAAAAAACGAGTGATACAAATTATATCTTGGCTCTATGTCGAATGTGGTGGGTAGACTTTAATGGAAAATAGAAAAAGTATTCGAATTGCAACACAAAAGAGCATTTTGGCGTAACGTTTCTTTAAACAGTTTTATCTTGGTAGAGGGTGTATCAAGTGTTTTCTTCGAAAAGTTTTGGTAGGCCTAATGATTTTTTAGTTTCCAAATCTCACCCACTATATTCGACATAGAGCCATTATCTTATACCCGAATATTAGCTCAATCAAATAAGTTTTTTATTTTTTATAAAGCCGTAGACACTCTTTGCACTTATTTTTTCCATGCATAATAATGATTTCTGCTCACATTTTTTTGCGCCATATACAGAGCAGGGGCGACATGGTAACTCTCGTTCTGCTGATATGGTAAATTCTTTAGATTTTCCCAGAGGAGCAAAGCCCAGCGAGGGGTCTGTAGCCCCCCATATTGAAGCGACAGTTCCACCAGAAAGCGATGCAAGGTGCATATTAAAAGAGTCCATTGTTATGTTTAAGTCTACCGTAGCTAGGAGAGACATTTCTTCTTCCAGCGAAAATTTACCAGCAACGACCTCGACATTGTCGAACGCTCCTGCGATATTATCCAATTTATCTTTCTCGGGTTTACCTCCTATCAGCAATATATTAAGTTGTTCTGTTTGCAGTAATTCAATTAACTCAACGACCTTATCGTCGCCCCAAACCTTGTTGTCGTGAGCGGCATATGGAGCAATACATACGGTTCTTTTCTGTGGTAGGCTCTTTATATATTTTTCTATCACGTCCACAGCTTCATTGCCAGGTATTAACGAGGGGATAGAGAATTTTGCATGAATGTCAGCTTTTTTGAAGGCATCAAGGTATCTATCGGCAGTGTGTTTTAAGGGGCTTGACAACTTCTGTCTAATAAAATCTTTTTTCTCGTTGCGCCCTTTATCTATGACAGAAGATTTTACTCCTTTTGCTGTGAAGAAATAGCTGCGAATAAGTTTAGTGCGCAATACATCATGCAGGTCTATTATGAAATCGTAGTTATTCTTAGACAGTTGTTTTGCTAACTTCAGCACTCCTCCTACACTTTTGTACTTGCTCTTCAGGTCGACACCTATTACGTTTAAGTCCTTTATGCCACTAAACAAAGGTTCGCAAGCACTTTTAGTTAGCACTGTAAACTTAGTGTTATGGTATTTTTCTACAACTCCTTTTATGGCGGCAGTAGACATTGCCACATCGCCGAAGGCAGAAAATCTAATTATCAAAACATTGATGGGGGTATCCATGTTTTTTAGTTGTATTTTTCGTAACTTTTTTCTTCAACAAGGTCAGAGTTGGTAATCTCATTTATCTTCCGTTTTACTTCCGAGCGCTTATCATTGGTGTAGTATACTGCTCGTGCATTTTTTACGAATGCCTCGCCAAAATCTTTTCTGCGCTCCATGTCTCTCAACCTGTCTTCCACGTCCCAAAGTTCTTTGTTTATTTTCAGAAGCTCTTTATAAAGCTCATTGTCTTTGCTGATAATTGTTGCAACGGCTTTGTCTAGTACGACATACTCCTTGCGTAAATTTGTCAACTTAGCTTTATCTGTTATCTCAGAAAGCTTAATTTCGATGATTGTCAACTTGTCAACAATCTCTCCGTTTGAAACTTCAATCTTCATTTTGTTTTACTATTTAATATATCCAATAGACTAGTTTTAAATTAGAGTCCGCTTATAAAATCCAAGGTCTGCCTAATAATGCACTCCAACGGGACTTGAGAGCGAACAAGTAGGTATACTCAAACTTCCAACATCATACGAGCACTAACCAGCAACTGGTCTTGATTGTCCACAAAGATAGTTATTTATCATCTATAAAAGTTTTATTTTTATGTTTATTTATTGTCCCAGCCAAAAGCCGTCTGAAAAATGTAAACAAAGTTGTTGGCATCGTTTGTTGCTTTTGAGTCAAAATCGCAAGATACACTTATCTTAATGTAGAAATTTAGTGGCAAATCATACTTTATAGAGCTACTAAGATCCGCCCTAAATCGTCCCCAGTCAGAAATGCTGGGATACATATTTAACCTTAGAGAGAGGTCTATATCAGAGTTTCCAATAATCGAAGCTTCTGTTCCACTATACAATTCCATGGAGTTGTGCGTTCCTGAAAAGGAGTTTGAGTATTCTTCGTTGTTCCATGCAGCACCCAGTCCAGTAAGGATATAATACATATTTGTATTTTTGATATATCTGCCATATCCAGCCATGTTTGTATTACGTCTTTTAAGATATTGTTCTTCGTTCTTAAGGTAGTCGGTATTAATCATAGCAATTCATCCTTTTTTGAGAAAAATACTGCTGCCAAGCTCCCATCAATTCTAAGATAAGAGCTGGCATTCTCCTGATTATTAAACACGACACTTGCATCAAAGCTAGTTCTCCACTTATTTCTAATATAGGAAGCATCGGTATTGAAAGATGCTTGACTGAGTTTTTTGCAGAAATAAAATTATATCCCAAATCGAATCCAGCATTTAGTTTTCCGTATTTATTCACGCGCTCTATATGTACAATATGAGAAATATCAATACGCCCAAACTTGCTCGCGTCTTCTACGTAAGGCATTATAACACTTTTATTTACAGGGGCAGTGTCGGTGTTCAGTTTTGCGTTGTGTCGTCCCCCATTTTGGAGAGTTATTAAAAAATACCTACCGGTATATACCTCCTTAACCTTATCCCATTTTATTGCAAAGTCATGTTTGCTGTATCGTGTTTTATAGCTTAGAATATTTTTGTCTAATTTTTGAATGCGCCCTTTTATGTAGAAGTTGTTTAAAGTAAATTTTCCAATGCTGCTATCAGAAAATGTTCATATTGATGATTTATAGTCATAAAGCAACGGTTATCAATATTAATCTTTCAAAAAAACTATGTTAGACAAAAGTATTATAAAAAAGATCACTAGCATCCGAAAGTTTTTTTTAATTTGCTTAAAATACCCCTCTATCCCAGTGTTTACCTTGCTAGTATAGCAATTACCCGGAAAATAAGTCTTTTTGGAACTGTATTTCCATCTGTTGGACTTACTTAAGCTTTCTTGCTCCCTCTTTCACCTGGTTGCATACATAATCTAGTGTGAGATAGTGGTACAGGCAGAACCTGATTTTTTCTGACAAGTTGGAAAATGTAATAGCTCCTTTCACTCGGGTTCGTTTGATAAGCTCTACGAGCAAGTAACATAAATCTGGGACTTGACAGCATTTTGACTTGTCCCCCAAAAGGTTTTAACCTGAAGATTTTGCTTAATAGCCTTGAAAAACAGCTCAATATCCCCGCGTTTCTTGTATCCTCGACAATAATAGTGTCTTTGGCAAAAACTAAATGTTCTAAACCGTGCCTGTCATGTACTTTAGCTTCCCTAATATTAAGCACTTCGGGAATCATCAGGGCATCATCCCAGTGAGTATGTAATTTGATGCCACCTTTAGCTGTCCGAAACTCTGCCCAATCAAACATAGACAGACATAGATATATAACAGAGCTATCAATGAGTTTGATGCTTTTGTTCTTAATCTCCTCTATAACCTTTGACTTGTGATGCTTTTTCAATACCGATTTATAATGACTCAACAAACGATAATATAGACTCTCAAACACCTGCCAATCACGCTTTTTATTCCCATTGCTCATGGTGGAGCGTGCAGGGCTTTGCTTTAGGTTTAGATCCCTAATGAAAAGCTCACTTACTCCTATTCCTGTTGATATATCCCTTAAACTCTGACACTTATTAAGCTGTCCGAAAATTAATGCTACTAATTGGTCGTAAGCCTTGTATTTACTGCAACCTTTATCGCTTTGATTTTTATGTATATTAGTTTGATGAGACAACAAATATACGGGATTCTCAGGATTTTAAAAAATACAACTTTCGGACGCAGGTGATGTATTTACTGAAAAAGTTTTGACTTGACTTTGGGTATTGCTATACTTGCAAAAAAAAATCTCATTATGAAAGTTATTTCTTTAGAGTCATGTGACCTCAAATCGGGATATTTTATCCGAATAAAACCAGATACCGTTTTGCTTAGAAATAACGCTCCTTTTTTCTTTCCAAACTTTGCAGGCGAGGTTTTTTGTCGCTTTGACCTAGCCATAAAAATAAATAAGATTGGCAAAAGCATTAAAAATAAATTTGCTCTCAGATATTACTCTCAGCTTTTCCCTGTAGTAGAGTTTTATGCGCACAAGCTCAAAGAACCATTTGCAAACACCATGGAAGGAGACGTTTTGTCATGTTTTGACAATTCTTTTGCGGTATCTAATGTACAAATACATATGCAAGATACAAGCAACTACAACTTAAGTACAATGATAAACGGAGAGCTGGTAAACGACTTTGCAACTGCAACGCTCGCTCAGAGATGTGCCGAAGTTATCGGATATACATCTGAAATTATGACTTTGAAAATAGGAGATATAATAAGCCTGGGGCTATCTGACAAGAAAACAAGTGTAAACATTGGTGACAGAATACAATGCTCATCATCTGAAGAACATTTAGACTTTATCGTTAAATAGAGTCCATCTATAAAGTCCAATACCTGCGTTAATAATGTCATTTAAGAGCTAACATATAGGATCTCTTCTACTTTGGGCAGACTCTGATCACCCAGAGCCAATCAAATCACTGTTCCTTCTCTCTTTGCAATGCTCATATGGTTGGTGATTCGTATGCTATAAACTCCTTTAGACTTTGCGTTGAAAGCATTATCAAGTTTTGGGATCATTCCATCTGTAATTATTCTTTTTGATTTCAAGTCCTCGTAATGTTCTTCTGACAATGAGTTTATCACGCTATCATTATCTTTATGATTGAGCAATACGCCTTTTTTCTCAAAACAGTAAACCAACGAAACTCTATATTCTGACGACAATGCGATTGCGATTTCAGATGCCATTGTGTCTGCATTTGTATTTAACATAGAACCTAAATCATGATCGTAGCTCAGTGGTGCTACAACGGGCACAATCCCACTATCTATAATCGTTTTAAATGATGCCACATTCACGTTTTTTATATCGCCCACATAGCCATAATCGATATCTTTCACTATCCTTTTTGTCGAACTCACGCAGTTCATATCTGCACCTGTCAAACCTACAGCGTTGATATTCCGATTCTGGAGTTCTATCACAATTTTTTTGTTTACTTTGCCTCCGTACACCATGGTTACTACATCAAGAGTCTCTGCGTCTGTAATTCGCCTCCCATCAATCATCTTTGTTTCTATACCAAGCTTTTCAGACATCGTTGTTGCTGCTCGGCCTCCACCATGCACAAGAATCTTACTGCCTTCCAAGTGTTCAAAACGGTCTAACAGTTCTCTTAGACTATCTGACTCTTCTACAATCTTGCCACCAACTTTTATAATTTTCAGTTCTTTCATTCTTTATAACTATATACCAAACACGTAGGTGTCGATTAATTTTTCAGTATAGTCTCAATTACTGCCTGAGCAGAGTATAATCTATTTGCCGCTTCGGGTATCACAAGCGAATTTTTGCCATCAATAACACTGTCGCTCACTATCATGTTTCTTCTGACTGGCAAGCAATGCATAAATTTGGCGTCGTTGGTTTTGGCCATCTGCCTATCAGATACTGTCCAATCCCTGTCTGTACTCAATATATCTCCATACCTATTGAAGGACGACCAGTTCTTAGCATAAACAAAATCTGCATTTTCAAATGCTTTCATCTGGTCATGCTCTACCTTTGCTCCTTTAGTATAATTGTCGCTGAGTTCATAGCCAACAGGGTGAGTAATTGTTAAATCATAGCCCTTTGCCAATACCCATTCAGCAAAAGAGTTAGGAACAGCCTGAGGAAGTGCTCTAGGGTGTGGCGCCCACGACATTACGATCTTAGGCTTATCTTTTATTTTGTGCTCTTCTATTGTAATTATATCTGCTAAGGACTGGAGTGGATGAAGGGTTGCTGACTCAAGACTCACTACAGGAACTCCAGCATATCGCACAAATTGACTTAATATCACCTCGTTATAATCTTTCTCTTTATTACTCAACGAGGCAAATGAGCGTACGCCTATTATATCGCAAAATGAACCTATTACTGGGACAGCCTCTCGCAAATGCTCTGGTTTATCGCCATCCATTATCACACCCATTTCTGTTTCTAGTTTCCATCCCCCTTCATTAATATCGAAGACAATAACGTTCATCCCTAAGTTTAAGGCTGCTTTTTGAGTACTAAGGCGTGTGCGCAAACTATTATTGAAAAATATCAACAACATGGTCTTATTTTTACCTAATTCACACATACCCAGAGGGTCTTTCTTAATCTCTAAAGCTCTTTTTACCAATGCCTGTAGATCTTCAGCATCAGATACGGATGTAAATTTTTTCATTTGTGCAATTTTTTTGCATCAAAAGTAAGGACTTTTGCGTTAATGTGCAAATTATATTGCACAAATGTTTGCACAGCAAATAAAAAACGCATATATTTGCACTTTGTTTTACGTGCAGACACTATATAGAATGACAATATGAAAAAAATAGAGCGCCAGAATATAATCAGAGAGCTCATTAAGAATCGTTCGGTTGGAAATCAAGACGAATTGCAGAGTTACCTTATTCGTATGGGCGTAGAGGTAAATCGCTCCACCCTATCGCGAGATTTAAAGGAGATGCAAGTCGCAAAGATTGCCAACGTCGACTCAAAATATAAATATATATTGCCAAACATCAGTGTTAATGCTCCCCTCGTATCAGCAGGCTCTTCGTATGTTGGAAATCTTGTGAAGTCTATAAAGCGATCTGGGAACATGGTCGTTGTAAAGACCAACCCGGGATATGCTAATGGTTTGGCCAGCGATATTGACAGTGCCCAGATTGATGAAATAATCGGGACTATTGCTGGCGATGATACAATTCTAATTATACTTGGAGAATCGACAGAAGCAAAAGTTGAGGATTTATTACAAAAGGCTTGGAGTAAAGATGATTTATAAGCACCTGAGATAATGAATAATATAAGAATAGTAATAGCTTCGGAAATACATTATAAATACGCCGAAGACATTAATGAAGCAATTGACAGGGCATCCAAAGAAAGGGGCACTGGTATTGCCCGACGCACAAACGAGTACATTATGCAAAAGATGGACGAAGGCAAAGCTATATTGGCTCTCGACGGCGATACATTTGTAGGTTTTTGCTACATTGAAAGCTGGGCAAACGACGGGTATGTTGCAAACTCTGGACTAATAGTAATACGCGAGTACAGAGGCTCTGGAGTTGCAAAGCAAATTAAAAAAGCAGCTTTCGAGCTGTCAAGAAAAAAATATCCAAAAGCCAAAATTTTTGGACTGACAACAGGCTTGGCCGTAATGAAAATAAACCATATGCTGGGCTATCGTCCTGTTACATTTTCAGAACTGACCGACGACGAGAAATTCTGGAAAGGTTGCCAAAGTTGTGTCAACTACGACATACTGCAACGCACCGATTACACTAAATGCCTTTGTACAGGCATGCTTTTCGACCCCTCAGAAGATATAAACAATAAAAATAAATACGATGACCAAGAAACTAGTTTTAGCATTTAGTGGTGGGCTGGACACTTCCTACTGCGCAAAATACCTCTCTGAAGAATGCGGATTTGAGGTATACACAGCAATAGCAAACACTGGAGGTTTTTCTAATGAAGAACTAAAAAGCATTGAGGATAAAGCATATAAACTAGGAGTAAAAGCGCATACTACTCTCGACGTCACACAAGAATACTACGAAAAGTGCATCAAGTACATGGTATTTGGAAACGTACTCAGAAACAATACCTACCCTATCTCAGTAAGCTCAGAAAGAATTTTTCAAGCGATCGCAACAATTGAATACGCAAAAGAAATAGGTGCACAATACATTGCTCATGGAAGCACAGGCGCAGGCAATGATCAAGTTCGTTTTGACATGACTTTCAACATCTTAGCTCCAGGAATTGAAATTATCACTCCAACAAGAGACAATAAGCTCAGTCGTCAGTACGAAATAGACTTCCTGAAAAAATACGGCATCGAGGATGACTGGGTAAAAATGGAATATTCTATAAACAAAGGTCTTTGGGGAACAAGTATTGGAGGGAAGGAAACTCTAACGTCTGACAAAGGTCTTCCCGAGGAGGCATATCCGAGTCAATTGAGAAAGAATGACGAAGAGAACCTAAAAATAGGTTTTCACAAGGGTGAGGTTTGTAGTGTAAACGGCAAACAGTATACCGACAAAGTAGAAGCAATAAGAAAGATAGAAGCAATTGCCTCTCAGTATGCTGTAGGTCGCGACATGCATATTGGTGATACTATCATTGGGATCAAAGGCCGCGTGGGCTTCGAGGCCGCTGCTCCGCTGGTGATAATAAAGGCTCATCAAATGCTAGAGAAGCATACTCTCTCAAAATGGCAACAATATTGGAAAGAGCAACTAGGCAACTGGTATGGTATGTTTCTGCACGAGTCTCAATATCTCGAACCCGTAATGCGAGACATTGAGGAATTCCTCGAATCCTCACAGAAAACCGTTAGTGGCAAAGTATGTATCAAACTCAAACCATATCATTTCGAGCTAATAGGAATTGATTCTCCTCACGATCTGATGAAATCTGATTTTGGCGAGTATGGTGAAATGCACAACGCGTGGACATCCGACGATGCAAAAGGATTTATTAAGATACTGGGCAACCCTCTAAAAATATACCATAGCATAAATAAATAAGCATGATAAGAGTTGGAATTATTGGAGGTGCAGGATACACTGCAGGAGAGCTTTTACGCATATTGACAAATCACCCTAATGCTGATATTGTAGGTATCAGTAGCACTAGCAATGACGGCAAGCTCATAAGTAGCGTGCATGGAGATTTGATTGGCGAGACGGACATCGTATTTAGCGAGTTTGAATTATCGACCGTAGATGTACTATTCCTTTGCTCTGGGCATGGCAAATCCGTAGAGTTCTTGAACAATAACAAGGTGCCTGAGAAAGTAAAAATCATAGACCTAAGTGCTGATTTTAGGCTTAAAACCGAAGGTAACAAATTTATATATGGCCTTTGCGAATTAAACAGAGAGCTAATCAAAAAAGCAAACTACATTGCCAATCCAGGCTGTTTTGCTACATCTATCGAACTGGCATTGCTACCATTAGCTACAGCAAGCGAATTAAAATCCGACATACAAGTCACTGCCATAACAGGATCTACTGGAGCAGGACAAAGACCTACAGCAACAACACACTTCAGTTGGCGCAATTCTAACTTATCAAGCTACAAAGCTTTTGAACATCAACACCTAGCAGAGATTGGCGAATGTGTCAAGCATTTACAAAACAACTTTGATAAGGATATCAACTTCGTACCCATTCGTGGATGTCATACGCGTGGTATTCTAGCATCGGTATACATGGACTTTGATGAAGACGAATGCTACGCTACGAAACTTTTTGAAGAATATTATGCATCTCACCCATTTACTCATATAGCCTCTCAAAATCCTGATTTAAAACAGGTGGTAAATACTAACAAAGGAGTGTTACACCTCAAGAAACATGGAGATAAACTGCACATAATAAGCATCATAGACAACCTTATAAAAGGAGCATCAGGGCAAGCCGTTCAGAATATGAATTTAATGTTCAACATAAACGAGGATGTAGGTCTGAGATTAAAACCTGTAGGGTTTTAATCTTTAATCCCGATTATGCATTGGAACGCCGTAGCAGGAGAGCTAATGCATATTCTGTGCTTAATATTAAAGCGCAAAATATTAACATGACTAAATTGTATAATTTTTTCTATCAGTATACAGCTAATAAAAACAAGATATAAAAAGCAGCAATGCACAAATCAATATAGAAATGAAACTATTCGAAGTTTACCCACTTATGAATATAACCCTAGAAAAGGGGAAGGGTACATACGTGCACGATACCAACGGAAATAGATATTTGGACTTTTACGGAGGGCATGCCGTTATTTCCATCGGACATTCGCATCCTCATTACATAGAAAGAATTTCAAGACAGTTATCAAAAATCGGATTCTATTCAAATTCTGTACAAAACCCATTGCAAATAGAACTTGCCTACAAGCTTGGAGAGATGTCGGGTTTGAGGGAGTACGACCTATTCCTTTGCAACTCGGGGGCAGAGGCTAACGAGAATGCACTGAAGCTAGCGTCATTCTACAATAATCGCAAAAAAATAATATCATTTAACAAAAGCTTTCATGGGAGGACAAGTGGCGCTGTTGCTGCCACTGACAACCCAAAAATTGTGTCGCCATACAACCGTTTGCACGACGTAACTTTCCTCCCTCTGAACAATGCCGATCTTGTAAAAACCGAACTCAGGTCAAAGGAATACGCAGCCATAATAATCGAAGGTATACAAGGGATTGCAGGAGTTCGCGAGCCTGCAAAAGATTTTTTACTAGAACTAGAACAGACTTGTTTTGAGACAAATACTGTTCTTATTCTTGACGAAGTGCAAAGTGGATATGGTCGAACAGGAGACTTCTTTGCTCATCAACAGTCGGGTATAAAACCCGATATAATAACAACAGCAAAAGGCATGGGTAACGGCTTTCCTGTTGGAGGCGTACTGATATCGCCAAAATTCGACGCCAAATTTGGCATGTTAGGGACAACCTTTGGAGGCAATCATCTAGCATGCGCTGCTTCTCTTGCCGTGCTTGAGGTTATAAAAGAAGAACAGCTCATGAAAAATGCTAAAATGAAGGGGGAAATATTGATTGACGAGCTCAAAAAACTTAAAGCTATAAAAAATGTGTTTGGCAGAGGACTAATGATAGGAATAGAGATGAACGAACCAATAGCACCTTTCAGGAAGGCTCTCGCAGAAAACAGAAACATTCTGACAGGCACATCCTCGCACCCTAACATACTAAGAGTATTGCCACCTCTAAATATTAACAATGCCGAAATTGATTTTTTTCTAAACGGTATACGAGCAGAACTAAACACAAACTGATCCCTCACACACACAATATTTATTACAAAAGACAGCATCAATAGTACGCATTCTTATAGCAACTATAAATGCTGTTTTTTAGTAAATTCTAAATTCGACATAAATAAATACTATTCTCGCCCAGAAAAGAAGCGCATAAACTGACTCCGCTCGAACATACTCGGGTTATCAATATTCGAATAATTTAGTCGTCCTCGGAAAGCCTCTATATCCTCAAATGACCACTTATCCATAAACTCTTCCATCCGACTCAACATCGAGGGCACCACCTCCAAGCCGTCAGTGTATACGACAGAGCAAAGCTGCCCAACCTTAGCACCTGTCAGTATTGCTTTTATTAAATCATCTCCATCATGAATACCTGTCGACGCGGCAAAATCTAGTCTTGGTACAGCCGCAGAGCTAATGGCAATCCATCGTAGCGTTTTACGCAATTCCGACTGCTTGCTGAACACCGTCGACGAAGTGAGCCTAAGATTATTTAGGTCTATTTCTGGCTCAAAAAACCGATTGAACATCACCACCCCTTTCGCGCCATTAGCATACAACAGGTCTGTAAATCTGACAATATTTGTAAAATAACTACCTATTTTTACTGAAATAGGAATAGAAAGCTCCTTTTTTAATTTTCTGATTATATCTAAATAGCCTTCTTCAATAACCTCAGAATCAACACTCCTAGTCGTTGCGACGTTGAAGATATTTATTTCTAGAGCATCCGCTCCTGCTCCTTCGAATTCTTTGGCCATTTTAGTCCACTCCGTAGCATTGACAGCGCAAACACTAGCAATTATTGGCATGTTTTTGCATTCTGCCTTTGCCTCCTTCAGCATATCTAGGTGCTTACCCACGTAGTTATTTCGCAAATATTCAGACATGTACTCATACGCTTCGGTTATGTAAGGATTCTCTCCGTCATGGCGCAATCCATGATGCACTTCATTGACAAGTTGCTCCTCAAACACAGACTTCATTACCACTGCGCCAACACCCATATACTCCGCCTCTTTTATCTTATCAATTGAAGCTGTCTTCCCTGAACTCGCTAAAACTATGGGATTTCTGAGTTTTAGCCCCAAATAATTTGTGCTTAAATCTGCCATTGTAATCTATTTTGAGCAAATATAGATGTTTAATTGATGTGAAGCAAAATATGACAAATAAAATCCAACCTGCTAATATTTTTGTCTATCATAATAAAAAGCACATCTATCACAATTAACTAATAACAAAGCAACTAGGCGCAAATATTTCAAATAATTTTGAGTATAGCAAATAATTTGCAATATTTGTATGTAATTTTAAATAATAAGAAATGTCATTATACGTAGCAAGCCACCCACTTATCAAGCATAAAGTTGGATTACTCAGACAAGCCGATATCTCGACCAAGGAATTTCGTCATTTGTCGTCAGAAATAGCATCGTTGTTAACCTATGAAGCTCTTGAGGATTTACCTCTGGAGAAAATCAACATCAGTGGATGGGCTGGGACAGTAGAAATAGACCAGATAAAAGGGAAAAAAGTGACTATTGTACCTATTTTGCGAGCTGGTCTTGGAATGATGTCTGGAGTGCTAGACTTAGTACCTTCAGCAAAAGTCTCTGTAGTAGGATTTTACAGAAACGAGGAGACCCTACAGCCCGTTGAATATTATGCCAAACTGGCCAGCAATATGAATAAAAGAGTTGCTCTAATCATAGACCCAATGCTAGCTACTGGAGGCACTCTCGTTGCAACGATAGACACTTTAAAACGAGCTGGCTGCGAAAAGATTAAAGGGCTTTTCATTGTTGCAGCTCCAGAAGGTTTAAAAAAGGTAGAAGAGGCACATCCTGACGTAGAAATATATGTTGCAGCTGTTGACGAAAAATTAAACGACAAAGGCTATATTCTTCCTGGGCTTGGCGATGCTGGTGATAAAATATTTGGAACAAAATAAAAACAAACTCACATCAACAAGCTTGTGAGAGCTGACAAATAGAGGCTTAGCAATCAAAATCGCATGAAACTTTTACATACCTCAGATTGGCATATTGGCAAAAAACTAGAGAACTTTTCTCGCTTACCTGAACAGCGAGAAGTACTCGACGAAATTTGTCAAATAGCTGACGAACAAGACGTCGATGCCATTCTTGTGGTAGGCGATGTGTTCGATAACTTTACTCCAACAACCGAAGCTATAGAACTATTATACAAAACACTACATCGACTATCGAACTATGGAAATAGATTAATTTGCGTAATTGCTGGCAACCATGATTCGCCCAATCTTATCAAGTCGGCAGATCCACTTGCATTACAATGCGGAATACTACTGATAGGTGCACCACTGGATGTCGTAGGTAAATTTGAAACAGAAAAGGGTATCAAACTCCTAAAGTCCGAAAAAGGATTTGTCGAGATATCTATGCCCAAATACAACTACCCTCTCCGTATCCTTCATACCCCTTACGCCAATGAAACTAGACTACGCACATGCTTCGACAAGGATGACAAGGAGAATGAATTACAGAATATATTATCGGAACATTGGCAACACTTGGCAGAACAACACTGCAACATCGAAGGCGTTAATATCCTTGTTTCACACTTGTTAGTAGTCAACAATGCCGATGAAGAAATCCAAGAACCAGACGAAGAAAAACCAATATTGTATATTGGAGGAGCACAAGCCATACTGAGTAGCAACATACCCAAGCAAATACAGTATTTTGCACTTGGACATTTACACCGACATCAATACGTAAATAACTCTGAAAACAAAATAGTCTACTGCGGAAGCCCTCTGGCATATAGTTTTGCCGAGGTAGAACAGGATAAATTTGTAGACATCATAAATATCAATCCAAACACTAAACCCGAGGTTAACCAAATAAAAATAAACTCTGGCAAAAAGTTAATACGCAAGCTATTCGACGGTCCAAATGAGGCGGTTGAATGGCTTAAAAAAAATCAAAACACCTTGGTGGAACTATCCATAAAGACCGATGCTTTTTTAACTGCCGAGGAAAGGCGTAGTATCGAAAAATGTCATGACGGTATTATAAGCGTAATACCAATAGTGGCAAGTGACAATGAAACATTTGAAAATACTTCGACGCTTGACCTATCTGAATCAATGGAAACACTTTTCGATCAGTTCTTCAAAGCTAAAAATATGGGGATAGCCCCATCCGAGGAACAAGTAAACTTATTTAAAGAAATACTTGCCACAGAACAATGATACCTATACAACTAAAAATAAAAGGATTATACTCATATCAAGAATTGCAAATTATAGATTTTGATAAATTACTAAAATCTAATATTTTCGGAGTTTTTGGTAGTGTTGGCTCAGGCAAATCCACAATTTTAGAAGCCATTTCCTATGCCCTATATGGCGAAGTAGACAGAATGTCAAGAACAGGGCGCAACTACAATATGCTAAATCTTAAATCCAAAGAATTGCTTATTGATTTTGAGTTTAGGAATTTTGAGGGGGTCGAATACCGCATAGTTGTAAGGGGCAAGAGGAACAGTAAACAATTTGATGATGTAAAATCATTTACAAAAACGACTTACAAAAAAACACATGGAAAATGGGAAGCTTTTGATAGCTTCGAACACAATGTGGAGCAGATTGTTGGTTTATCTTACATAAATTTTCGCCGAACCATCATAATCCCACAAGGCAAGTTTCAAGAATTTCTGCAACTCGGTAGCGCCGACCGGACTACCATGCTCAAAGAGATTTTTAATCTCGAAAAGTTTGACTTAAGCCATAAGCTCGCTACAGTTGATTCTGCAAACGAGGCGCAGTTACAAACAGCAACGGGAAGCTTGCAACAGCTAGAGGAATACACAAACGACGGATTAACACATCTGGAGAATCTATTGAACATAAAAAACACTGAAATAGACTCGCTCAAAATTAAACAAAAAAATAAGCAGGTAGAGTACGAAGAGCAGAAAAAAATAAAAGACTTGTCCGTTAAGCTGAAAGTGACTCGTCAAAAGTTTAACGAACTGTCACTTGAGAAATCAATCATCGATGAACTCGAAGCAAAATTAAAAGATTACAATATTTTTGCCCGAATTTTTAAAAGTGATTTAGACTTCTGCAAACACAAAGAAGAAAATATTAGCAAACAACTACAAAGACTCAGGAATGTTGATGAATCACTGTACAACAACGACATAAACCTCCAACAAATAAGAAAATATTTAGCCGATGCGAAACAAGATAAAGAAAATATACCCTCACTTTCAAAACAAGTTGAAGAATACAAAGCATTAGCACAAATGCAAAAGAGCTATGCAAAGATTGAAGATATAAAACAGCGTGTAGAAAAAGGTAAAGCAACCATTAGTGATATCCAAGCAGAAAGCAAGACCCTCGAAGAAAAGCTGAAATTACAAAAAGATAAGCATAACATACTTATAGGTAAACAAGATAAGTATTACGAACTAAAAGAAAAAGAATTAACTGTAGACAAGCTCATCAATACAAGAGCCGAGCTACTGAGAATAAACAAAAGAAAAGATGAATGCAACAGCTTCTCAAATACAAAACTACAAGAACTACAAGCTATAAAAAAGCAGTACGGCATTGAGAATGAAGACATTACAAATAAACTAACAGCATTAGCTCTAGGCTTATCTAAAAATATAGATAAGCTCGAAAACGAAAAAGAACATTTGCTAATTAACAGGAAGCTAGGAGACTTTGTCGATCAGCTTCACAGCGGCAAAGCATGCCCACTATGTGGCTCGGCAGAGCACCCCAAAATATTAGTCGCCACAAATGTAGATGATGAACTTAGGAGCATTAAAGCACAGGTAGAAAGAAGTGCAAAAGAAAGAAAAGAGCTGGAAAGAGCTGAACTAAACAGCATTAGCATATACGAGTCTATATCAACCGCCAACAAAGAGCTTGCTAAGCTAAACAAGCAAATCGCAAGCCTTGAAACAGAAGTAAAGAACCAAAAGAAACAACTATCTACAGGTACTGTATTATCCGAGGACGAGATAAAATTGCAAATCAAACAACTATCAATAGAGCTGAACGGACTAAAAGACCTTACAACAGAAATCGGAAATACAGAAAACAAGATGAACGACAACAAGTTAAAAATTGAAAGATACAATAAAGCTATATCTAAATTTGAAAATGAATTCAGTTTTGAGGAGGGTCAATTCGATCTAATGCAAGCAAGACTAGAATACTTAAATTTTGATAAAACCATTGATAGTGATACAATTACAAAACTAACTACTGAGACAGAAAATAAAATATCATCCATAGAAAAAACTTACGAAAAACTGACAACAGAAATAGAAGGACTGACAACAGAGGTCACAAAATTGGAGTCTACAAAAAACGAATTACAAGGCAACATAAACAACGACAAAAAAGATTTGGAAATAAGTAAGCACAGACTCAACGCCAACATTAACACATATAAAATCAATGACATAGAGGATGTCGCCGCCTTACTAAACTCTAATTTTGATGCCGAATTTTCAGAGAACAAAATAAGCGAGTTTTATAGTAAATATGCACCTCTTAAAAAGAATATTAAGGAGCTCGAGCAGGAACTTGGAGACAAAACATTCAATCAAGACGAATTTTGCCTATTGGAAACAGAACTCCAAGATGTAGAAAATAAACTAGCGCTATGCAACAGACTTATAGCACAAACTGAGCAACAAATACGAACCACAAAGGGAAAGCTGATTGACAAATCAAGACTAATTAAGAATGTGGAATGTTTATTATCTAGGAAAAATAACATAGACATTTTTAAGAAAATGTTCCGTTCTAAGGGATTTGTAGATTTTGTGTCTTCTGTATACTTAAAAAATCTATGTCAAGCTGCAAACAAACGATTCACCCTCCTCACCAAGCAACAATTACATTTGGAGCTAAATGACAATAATGACTTTTTAGTTCGCGACAACATGAACGAAGGTCGTTTAAGGAGCGTTAAAACATTATCGGGCGGACAGATGTTTCAGGCATCGCTATCTTTGGCATTGTCATTGGCAGAAAGCATTCAAAAGCAAAACAAACAAGACCGTAACTTTTTTTTCCTCGACGAGGGCTTTGGAACACTCGACAAAGACACTCTAAGACAAGTATTTAATACGCTCAAAGCTCTAAAAAATGAAAATAGAATTGTTGGTATAATTTCTCACATTGAAGAACTCCAACAAGAAATACCCGTTCATTTAAAAATACATAAAGACCTTGAAATAGGCAGTGTCATAGAAACATCATATTGATATTATGTTTAGTCTGTCTATAAAGTCCAATATCTACGTTAATATACCCATTTGGGGCTTGATCTTCTAGCTCAAACTAGCAATATACAGAAAGCAAGCCTTGATATAATATTTAATTTTCTAGTTTAGACTTCCGACATTCTGGACAGACCTAAATACTGACAAAATCGCAAGCATATGCAACAAGACATAAAAACCGACTGCTGTCATAAGCTCTTGGATTAGGCAATAAATTACGAATATATGAATAAGGATATAAAAAAAAAGAAGAAAACAAAGAGCCCTATAAGTTTGGCAATTAGAATGGTTAAAATGTCCGTATGCCAAAAATACCGAGGAATATCTATACAATCTATCCTAGTATGGATATTTTGCATTGCTTACTTTGTCAGTCCAATAGATGTTATCCTTGACGCCATTCCTTTCTTCGGTATTGTCGACGACACTGCTGTACTTGGATGGGCAGTGGTACGCTTCAAAAAAGAGTTTGAAAAATTCAAAGAATGGGACAAAAAAAACACAAGCTACTAGCCCGTAATTAATTTAGGAACTAGCAACTTGTGCTCATAAATAATAAACTATACTACTTTTATAAAGTGATTAATCATTCCACTGATAATCTATAAGTGAATCACTTAGCTTCTTGCGAGTAATAAAAATCTTACTCTTCACAGTGCCTATAGGAATATTCAACTCTTCTGAAATCTCTTTATATTTATATCCATTCACATACATCTCGAAGGGCACCTTAAACCCGTCCTCTAGATTGTCTATTTCTTTTTGTATAAACTTATAGCTGCACTCAGAATCCGCACCTACAGAACTGGTAATAGTATACACAGCAGGAATATACACCTCTTCATCATCAAGAGTATACTTAATTTTTGTGTTTCTTCGATACTCATTTATAAAAGTATTTCGCATAATCGCATACGCCCATGCTTTTAAATTGCTATTTTCCCTATATTTATCTGCATTAGACAAGGCCTTTAGCATTGTTTCTTGTAATAAGTCCTTTGCTCTGTCTAAGTCCGATGTTAACGAAAGTGCATAGCCCTCAAGTTTTGGGCTAAGATCTACTAACTGTTGCCTTATATTGTTGTTTGAATTCATATTATACATTGTTTTTAATTGTTTTGCTATTATTATGTAATTACAATCAAGTTGTGCAAAAGCCATGCCTTGTCACACGCAACAAAAACTAAATAACACAAATATAAATAAAATATTGTTTACGCATTGATTTTATACATATTACGATCTCTATTACACATAGAAATAAGTATAAAACATCATTCTCACCAACTGACAGCATGTGACACTTAGCAATTATTCACACACGTAAATATGTATTGACGCTAATTAACTAATAGTCCTCATGATGTCAGAAATTCGAGTTAGAGACTCAAACATCAAAAGTCGACAAAACACTGCAAATCATAAAATTACTAATACTTGTAATTAATCCACAAGGTATGCACAACGCAGATTTTGGACTTAAAGAAAGACCTTAAATAGCTTTTAACCCTTTTACCCCAGAATATCGTCATCTTACCTATCACGTACAAAAACGCCCTAAATAAAGGCTTTGCTAGATCCAGACGCAATATATTGTGTACCTACTCCCCAAAACCCTTGTCTTACCGAACTTAAAGCCCTCACTACGGCGTTCCAATACATAATTCGGGGTTTAAGAAAAGGCTGAGCATTAGTAAGTGTTCAGCCTTTTCTTTATGCTTGATTACTCAACTCTCATTGATTGCTTCTTGTTCATTCATAGAAACATGTTAGTACCCTGCTCCGTACGTATTATCGTTAACTTCAGGAGAGATGTACATAACGTCTCTTACATGGCCTTTACCATTAACTGTAAAATCTGGGTTCTTTGCTAGATCGCCTGCTGACTTTGGGAAAAAATGTATTTTGTAGTCCTGCGAAGCATTACTTGTTGCAACGATAATATAATTATGAGCAAAGACAGCATCATCTGAAGGAGAGTAACTACGATGCCGGATCATTGTTACTTCTTCCCCTGCGGGAGCCTCATATTGAAGTCTCTCATATCCACTAGACAAGTTACGAGACCATATCTGGCTTTTCCCAACCCTAAAATATATTATCTTTTCATCTAAGTTAGCCTTAAAAAGATTTGCTTCAAACAATTTAGCACCAGGCTCAATGGTGTCATTTTGGATATTAAGACTCTTATATGACCCCGATATAGTTGAGACAATCATCATATTTGGATCTGCCTTATCTTTCATCACTGCAATAGCAGGCTTTGAACGAGAATAATTTTCCGTTACTCCCATGTACAGTAATGTCTTATTCGTATTGTTGGCAGGCATATCAGTACCCTTGTCGTCTTTTATAATAGTAAGTGTAGATCTACTCATATTGTGTGACATAAAAGAGCTCGTCAACTTATCAAAAAACAAGGCCATAGAACCGCTGTTAACAGCATATTGGGACAACTCATATTTATCGTGCTCTTCATTTTTCTTTGCTGGAAGGCTAAATACACCCGAGTTAAGACTCATTTTGTAAATCTGATGCAACAAACCGTTATTAATCATGTAGTAGGTTGATTGATTACCACTAAAACCCAGAAAACTAGGCTTAATAACAGAAGGCTTCTCAAAACAAAAATTATCTTGTCCTGCAATCTCTTGCATCGTATTAATGTAATTAATGGACAAATCGTTTTCCGACAATATTGAAAGAACCCTTGTATTTAAAGCCATAGGACTACTCGAATCGGTAACATATGACTTGTAGGACGAGAAGAAAGTTATCAATTTGGCTTGACCTTCTAGTTTCTTTCCATTTATACTACTGTAGACATTCTCTGCTTTACTTGCTGGCTTAATGGTTTCGGGAGTAAACAGTAAATCAAGATCTGAATTTTCGCCATCATCCTTTAGCACATACCAGCCTCTTGTAAAGGCAGTAATCACCTCTAGGGTACTAGTCTCAATACGTGTTAGTCCTGTATTCGTATTTTTAGCTCCAAAAATCAAGGCCCAGTCGTTTGCATCTAGAGTTACAAGGTAGTTTAGCTCCCTGGTGTGGGAGATGGTATCTAGGATTGGGACTTCTCCATAGGCAAACATCTTGTAAACTACCCAAAAGTACTCAAAATTTGCATTTGGGTCATTCGAAGACACTTCTGGTGAGATCTTGAGTGTATCGGCTGTCGAAGTTGCACTGTAATGGCTCTCTATACCTCTAATGATAATGTCTTCAGGCGCATCAATGTTATCGTTGCTAAGATCGTTATAGCAAGAACCTAGCAACACGAGTAGAACGATGGGTAAATATACTTGTTTCTTCATTTTTTCTTTCTTTGTCATTACAATTAAGGTACAGTCACCAAGTCTCCATATTCGTCTGTCAAGGGGGCGTCTGGGTGTGCTTTGTTATAGTCAAATAACAATTGCTTTGTTTTGTCTCCCCAATATCCTAGCAAAGCGAAATCTAATGAAATATTCTTTAAAAAAAGATCATCCCATCGTTCTCCTGTCTGATCTATGAAGAAGCGATGCTTTACCTTACTGTATTTTCCGAAGCGATATTTTTCCAAATAACCTCTCCACTCATCTGGCTTAACAAGTTCATCTGACATATAAAGCTTTCGCCATAATAATCGAGTGTCTCCTGTAATGAAATGCTCGTTAGCTACTAATTTAAATTTTAATACGTAAGTATTTGACTGCATAGAAGGATCTCGCAACAAAACAACCGGAACGTAGCAGTTAATTTTTCCTGCTTTTATAGAGTAAAGCGAAGCAACAGAGGGGTCATCAAATGCAAGGTAATGAACTCCTGGCACAGCATTTAGAGTATCAGGGACTTCTTCTTGCTCAATAATGAAAGGACGGTCATAGTTTTCTTGCCCCCCAAGGGCGTACAAGTTGAAGTATACCACACTTCTGATAACGTTTGCTCCCTCATATACGAAAGAGAATGTCTTTGTCGTATCTGTCAATACTTCGCTTGAATTGTTTAATTTACTCAAATCATTTGGTCCAAACTGTAGAAATTTATCCCCACTATATAAATCATATTCTTGACTGCAAGAATACAGACCTACCAAACACAAGATTATCATTACATAACTGCAAATATGCTCTGCGTATTTCTCTTTGCTTTTTATTTTAATGTATGTCCTCATTTGTTTATACTTTTATTGGGGAGTATTTGATTTTGGGAAAGGGATAACATAATTTATAGTTGCGCCATATGGCAACCATAAAAAGTTGGCTTTATCAACACTCAGCCTTTTGTAGGCATAAAACGCTTGTCCTTCGGCAAAAAATTCTTTCCTATATTCTTTAATAATTTCAGTTTGCATACTTGCATCGTCGTTAAAATACATACCCGATATGTTTCTACTTACTCTAAATTCATTAAAATAAGTTTGTGCCGTTGACATATCTGGAGCTGATTCGGCGGCAATAAGATACATCTCGCTCAGGCGTATTAATGGAATTCGACGACGATCTTCATCAAACCTGCCTGAGGATAATTTTTCAGGCACTTTATATTTCTTTATAACATATCCTTTTGCTGCGTTTGTGGCAGTTACTTCTTCCCATAAATACACCTCTCGAATATCAGTACCTGAGTTTTCATACAACTCGCTATTAATTATTAAAGGCGAAGTGCCTTTTTTAAGACCTAATGAGTAGAAATCATCTTGAAACACATTGTACATATCATACTCGTGCAAACCAAAGATATGTTCGTTGGGCAAAGAATAATATCCATTGCCGAAATCCTTCGCTGTTCCTAGTACTTTAGCCGTATTTCCAACAATTTCCTTAGATAGTTCAAATGCCCTTTCTTTATTGCCAAACCATAGTTGCATTCTAGCTTCCAAAGCACGAGTAGCCTCTTCGTTCATACGAATGGAGCGGTACTCGCTGTAATTGTCATACAGCTCGGCTTCTTTCAAAAGAGCCTGAGCTGCTTTAATGTCCGATAAAAGTAGTTCTTGGTATTCTGCGTAAGTGCTAAATGGGGTCTGATTTTTAGACAGTTTTGTTACATATGGCAACATCAATTCGTCGTTCTCTGTTCCTGGCACAGGTCCGAACATGCGCAATAAGTCAAAATGTATGTAAGCACGTAGTGCTAAACTCTCACCCTTGATTAGTTCAAACAAACCATCTGTCGAGAAAGCACTCTTTTTTGCATCAATGGAATTGAGTATTGAGTTAATATTTGCTATGGTAAAATATTGATGCCTGCAAATATCATTGATTTTCTGCTCAGTTATGATGTTGCCATAATTAAACATTCCCAATTCTTCTTTCCATAACGATGCTTTGGGATCCCAAGAGGAAACCAAGAATTCGAGAAAGGTCATACTTAGGTTACTACCGTAACTTTTGTCATCTTTCATCTCTATGTACACGCCGTTTAATGCATCGGTAAAGCCAGTTTCGGTAGTCAACAGTTCTTTTTGTGTTGCTTCTGTTTCTGGTGAAACATTTAGCCATTCGTCACAAGCCATAAGGCTAAACAAACTGGCTATGATTATAATTATTCTCATTATTGTTTTTTTTAAAATATGACATTAATACCTAGCGAGAAATTACGAGCAAATGGGTAAGAGATTCCGCGTTCTTGCTTAACTGTTGAGAAGTAAAAAAGATTTGAGGCATTGGCAGAGAGCACAAAGCTCCTTATTCCTTTTTTCTTCATGAATTCCAACGACTTGAGGTCATATCGAACATTTATGTTCTGAAGAGTCAGCGTATTTTCGTCTTTCACAAAGCGTGTTGACTTATAGGTCTTATTAGTGTCAAACAAGGACTTAAATGCAGCTATGTCTCCAGGTTTTTGCCAGCGGTCGTCGTACACTCTGGAATCCAGATTCTTACTATAGTCAGCATTCTCAACTTTTGATATCAATGTAGAATTATACATCTGCCCTCCAAGGCGGTATCCCATGGACAGGGCTACCGACAAGTCTTTATATCTAAAGGAAGAATTTATATTGCCCTGGAATTTAGGTTCGCTCACCCCTCCTGCAATTAAATCTGAAGCGTCCCATTCGGTAGTTGTTGTTCCATCCTTTTTAAGATAAATTTCCTTCCCAAGACTAGGTTCAATGCCTAAAGACTTAACAACCCAAATTGTATTAATTGAATGCCCTTCTCTGTATAGGGTATTCGGATCGACTGTCGCCTTGCTCTCCATTTCCTTCTGAGCATCCTTCAAGGCTTCGGACAGCTTGGAAATTCTGTTTGTATTTCTGATTGTGGACACCCCCACATTCCAAGTAACACCTTTGGAATAATTACGAACCAAGTAGGTGTTAAGTCTGAGTTCCATTCCACTATTCTTAACTTCTCCAATATTTCCCACATAAGAATCAAAACCATTGGGTGGAGGCAGGTTTATAGACGAGATCAAATCCTCTGTCTTATCGATATACATATCGAATGCTCCACTAAGCAATCCTTTCCACACTTCTATTTCCAGTCCCCAATTAAAGCTTACTTTTTGTTGCCACTTCAAATCAGAGTTCCCTAGTCCTGACAAGTATGCGCCGTTCCATGCATAGTACCGGTCACTTGTAAAATACTTATAGGTGGAGAGAGATTGATAGGCCGAAAAGTTTTGTGAGCCTATTGTACCTGCAGAGCCACGCAATTTAAGACGATTGAATACAGACCCCTTCATAAAGTTCTCTTCGTGCATGTTCCATCCCAGACCAAGAGACCAAAAAGTTGCAAAGCGCTTGTCAGAACCAAACTGGGAGGCTCCGTCTGTGCGTAAAGAAAAATCAGCAAACAACTTGTTATCAAACATATAATTTATATTCGATGTTAGACCTAACGAACGAGTTAGACTTTGACTACCATTAGGCGATCCTCCTTCTGCATACTGTAAGGCAACTGCCATAAAATCAATGTTTTCATTAGTAAAACCCTCTGCTTTAAACGAATAAGAAGTCGATTCACGTTCACGTATATTATATTCCGCTCCCACAAATAAATAATGTTTGTCATTGAATAGATTGCTGTAGCTGACATTCAAACTTCCCTCGTATCTAAATGACTTTCCAGAGCGATAATCGTAAGTCCCTCTACGGAAAATATCATTTTCCAAATAATTTGCAAATTGCGTGTGGCTTGCTGGCTTGTATATGTCTCCGGTAGAATTGGACTTGCTCAGACCAAGCCTTCCTCTAACTTTCAATGCATCAGTCAATGTCAAGTCCATCTGAGTGTTATTGGTTATGGTATTATTTTCGTCCCTATCAAAAGTGTTTATTGTTGCATTATATAGAGGATTAGCTGAATAGTTGAACATACCACGAATTCCTAGTTTTTCCACTACATTGCCTTCTGCATCATAAGGTGCCCAATATGGATTTAATCCTACATAAGTAGAGAAAGAGCCATAGGGACTTTCTTCTGATTTGGTTATTCCCACAACAAGATTGTTCTGAAAGCTAATCTTCTTGGTCGAATACATTAACTTCACACTGCCATTGAAAGTATTGCGCTGCGAGCCAATCATCACCCCTTCGATATTATTGTACTGAGCAGATGCCACATAACGAAACTTCCGACTTCCTCCTTGAATGTTCAAACTGTGCTTTTGTCCAACCCCTGTTCTCAGAGGTTTGGACAACCAATAAGTATCGACCCCTCTGTTTACATCAGATAATATATCATTGTAATATTTCTGTAATTCAACATGCTTCTCAGCTCTAACCCCATTATATACACCGAATAAATCTTCCAACTCTAGTTTTTCGCGTGCGTTCAACACTCTATACTCCGTTAAGTCTGGTGCTTCAATCATTAAATCACTACGCCAAGACACTTTCAGTTCTCCAGCTTCGGGTTGCTTTGTTGTTACCACCACAACACCATTTGCTCCGCGCGAACCATATATTGCCGTTGCCGATGCGTCCTTCAGTATGGTTATCGACTCTATATCATTCTCGTTCATGTCTTGGAGAGCCTGCATGCCAGATTCAAATCCATCTATAATAATCAACGGCGTATTTAGATTCGCATTGGCTTCATCTCTTAATTCACCTACATTGGGAATACTAGAATTACCTCGTATCTGAACATCGGCAACACGATTCGGATTGGAGCCTACAATATTATTCTCTAGGAGATTAAATGCAGGGTCAATATTATGGATGGTTGTTAGAACATTCCTATTTCCAAATTTTTCGAGTTCCTCGGCCTCTATTGTTGTACTAGCTCCAGTATAAGACTCTAGTCTACGGGTAAAAATACCTGTGACAACAACTTCTCCCACATTGGCAACATCAACTGCCATCTTAACATTGAACACATCACCTTTACTTACATCAATGGTGACTTTCTTATAACCGACGAAAGAAAAATCTATAGAAGTAGCTTCCTTCGAGATGTTCGACATTGAATATTCTCCGCTTGCATCGGATATTGTTACAATGTTAGTACCTGTCACCACAACTGTAACTCCTGCCATAGGTTCTCCTGTTTCTCTATCCGTTACTTTTCCCGAGATAGTCCGCATTTGCGCCCACATAAGATGAGTGAATGACAATAGTAAAAAGACAAGTAGAAATCTTCTCATAAAAACACTTTAAAAGTTAATATTCGACACAAATGTAATAATGATAATTCTAAATTCAAAAAATAATCAGAGTTTAAAGAAACAATAGTCACTGCTTAAGTTTACAAAAGCGTATTGTATTATGGTTGGGAGCATCATAAAATTATTTCATCTTTATTCTAAAGCTATTAAAGGATTGATTGCGCCATGCTCTGTCTATTGTTGACGGAGAGATTGCAAAAAGAGGAGAAAATGTTCTGACAACAACAGTTTGTTTATCTGGCAGAAACTCCATTATACGCAACCAGCCATCGCCACCATTACCATGCCACCCTCCGCCTTCAGTCTGGGCGTTGAAGACGATTTGATGTACAGTCTTCCCCGCTGCATTAACATCTTCCCTATAGCCCACATTCTGCCTGACATCGCTTGTTCCACCAATATGTCCGCATAATACTAGCTCAATATTTGACGATGGAGCAATTAGCTTTTGCCACAGTTCTTTTCCGTGAGTAGCATCTTTTATTTTGTATCCTTCTTTTTCTATCAAGGTATTGTCCTCACTCATTGCCTCCATGTAGCTATGTGTCAAAACAATTACACGATGCCCTTTATACTTATCTTGCGAGATAAGTGCTTTTGCCTGCCTTACAATGGTATCGCGTGGATTAAATTCGAGGGATACAATAAGGTATTTAATATTGTGGGGAGAGGTGAACTCATAAAAAGCATTCTCTAGTGTTTTTTCGCCCGCAAAGTTAGGCAACATTCCTGCAAGGATTTTTTTTGTTGCCTTCAGCTGTTCTGGTTGGAAATACGAATTCAGTTGAGAGTATCTATTTTCAGCGGATTTCGTACCGTAATCGTGGTTCCCAGTACATAATATGTACGGAACAACAGTGTCTAGTGTAGAAAAAGCTTCCCTGACAGAGGTCCATTGCTGATAACTATTCTGATCGCCATTCACTCCATCTCCGATTGGGATGTTATTTTGTTCTACTAGGTCGCCTTCACAAAGAACTAGTTTTATGTTTAGCTTGTCTTTGTTTTGCTTTATCCACCTGGTCATCAATGAGAATATAGGTTGATTACATTCAAATTTGCTGTAAGATTGAGGGTCTGGAAGTATAATCATAGACCACGATTTACTATTTTCTAGCTCGGCCTGTCCCGATTGCGCACTTACCCCACCCCAGAGGCTAAGTATGATAATAGTAGTAAATAAGAATTTCATGTGTGTTTATAATTTTGCTAACAAAAACTAACTAATAACTGTGATTAGCAATCGTTCTTTTATATTTTTCAATCTTTTTGTCAATCCAAAGGTAATGTAAAAAATGTACTTTTGCAACAGAATGCCAGTAATTTTAAAATTATGAAAAGAATAACGCTCCTCTTGTTGACATTTATTACATTAATAGCAAATGCACAAGACAAACCCAACATTATTATATTTTTTGTTGATGATATGGGATGGCAAGAAACGTCTCTGCCTTTGCACAAAAAAGAAACTCGCAACAACAACTTCTTCCACACTCCTAACATGGAAATCCTTGCAAGCAAAGGGCTTACGTACACAAATGCTTATTCTGCGCCTTTATGTTCACCAACAAGAGTAAGTCTGATGACAGGCGTGAATGCTATGAAGCACCGAGTTACAAACTGGACATTACAAAAAGACATCTCGCCCGACGAAAAGTCTGACAGCGATATCGTGACACCTCCTGAATGGAATGTTAATGGAATGTCGTGCGAAAAAGGTATCAACAATACTTTTTACACCTACCAAACACTCCCTAAAATACTCCGTAAAGCAGGATACAAAACTATTCACGTTGGCAAGGCACATTTTGGAGCAAAAGGCACACCAGCCTCAAACCCTCTAAATATCGGATTCGATATAAATATAGGAGGACATGCAGCAGGAGGTCCTGGCTCTTATTACGGGACAAATAACTTTAGTGCCGCACACAGAGGCGGAGGCAATGTTTGGGATGTCCCGAATCTTGAGAGATTTCATGGTAAAGATATATACCTGACTGAAGCATTGACACTAAAGGCGAGTGATGAGATACAAAAAGCGCTTGCCGAGAACAGACCATTTTTCCTGTATCTTTCCCATTATGCCGTGCATGCACCTTTTGAAGCCGACAAAAGATTTCTGAACAAATACAAGGCTTTCGATACTACCGAACTTCAGCAAACAAATGCTTCAATGATTGAAAGCATGGACAAATCATTAGGTGACATAATGCAACAATTAAAACTACTTGGAATTGATGATAATACAATTATCATATTCATGTCTGACAATGGTCAGCCTCCTAGCATAGGAGAGCAATACCCACTTAGGGGATATAAGATACAGCCCTACGAAGGTGGCATAAGAGTCCCACTGATAGTGTACAACCCACATGCCACAGAGCATGGAACGCGCATTGAAAAGAACGTAATTATTGATGACATTCTACCCACTGTCGTGGAGTTTGCACATGCCTCCTCCGAAGTAGAACATGCTGAAGAACTAGACGGCAAGAGCATTGCCAATCCAAACAAAATCGACAGCAATAGGGTGTTGTTTTGGCACTATCCACACACATATTACTCAAGCCCCTACAGTATTATAAGAAAAGGCGATTGGAAACTAATTTATTTTTACGATAAAGAAAAGTCTGAACTTTACAATACAAAATATGACATCTCAGAAAAGAACAACTTAGTCAACACAAATATCGCTAAATATAGAGAGCTAAAGCAGTTACTGAGAAACGAATTACTTAACACTAAGGCCCCTATCCCTATTTTGAAAAAGACAGGGAAACCAAGCAAACTGCCATAGCTTTAGATTAGAGCCCGTCTCTAATGTCCAATATCTGCATTATGCTCACTTTGCGAATTAGTCATTTACACAAGTAAACTCCCAATTCACAAAGTTTCACAAGCCTTGATATTTAACTTTATAGTTCAGACCCTTGACATTATGGACGAACACTAATTATCTATCGTAATTAGATGGCTTTTTTAATAAAAATCTTTCACAAAGCAGATTGTTATTTAAGTATCCACATCAATTGATTGACCTCATCATTGCCATCAAATTGTCGTTGAATAGCTTCTACAACATTGTCCGTATTATAGTCCATTTCGGACTTAGGATACATAAATCTTGTGGGGATTTTGTCAGTCACAAGATTTTGATTCGTTTCGGGATTGATTGGGAATTTAGGATATCCTGTTCTTCGGTAGTCCATATACGCCTCTAACTCGTACACTTGCAGAAAGTTTGATAAATATTTTTGAGTTATTATTTTATTTAATTTATCTTCAAAATTTCCAGTCAATTGGATTTCAGGTTTAGCGATATAGTCGGCAATATATTGGTCTGTAATAACTCTTCCATAATGATATTTCACATCATCAATCATATAGCTTTGTTTAAACTTCATATCTGCTTCTATTCCCTTCAGGTAATACGTATTAGCATCTCCATTAATCCAATTTCTAAGAGCAGCTTCGGCTAAATAAAAATTCATGTCTGAATATCTCATTTTAGCAAAAGGTTCTCCCTCCTCTTTTTCAGTATATCGCTTGTTTAGACGGCTACACTTATTACTTGAAGCAATAACACCCATTTCATTAAATGGCAGAGTGATATCTACACCTGCAAATGCCTCCCAACTATCTACTGGTTTATTCTCTGTTTCAACAAAATATTCAGCTGGTGAAGCATAGTAGAACATTCTATAGTCTTCATATTTTTTAAGACTATCTATCAATACTGTTGACATCAATGCATAATGCGCATGTTTGGTTCTTGTATGATGAAAAGGATTAATCATTCCATCTTGGTTCTTATAAACGATTTGAAAGTTGTCGTTATTGGACTCAAAATGTTTCTGTTTTGACACAACATCTCTAAATCTATCCTTTACTTTAAGATCTGCATCATCCACTTTCTTCGATAATGTAAGCAAAACTCTCATCTGAAAGACGGAAATCATCATTTGCCACTTGCTATTGTCTCCTCCATAGATAAAATCTCCATCAAATTTAACCTTACCAGCAGTCTCAAAGTGCGCATAAGCTTCATCCAAATCTCTTAGGACTTGCAACATAACCTCTTTTTGAGTATCATACTTAGGCTTACTTATTCCTTCCTCTCCCTTCAAAGTTTCAGAATAAGGAATATCACCTACTTTTAGCGTAAGATTGAATAACTTATAAGCCTTCATAAACTTATGTAATCCTACATATGATTCATACTGAGGGGAGGACTCTGCTTTAATTACCATTTTTTGACCAGTAGTCAAAATAGTGTAGTCAAACCCCATTCTTCCAAAGAAATTATACTGCTCACTTGATGCACCTTCAGCCCACCCCAAATATTTACCTCGCTGATAGTCGTAACTAAATGTTTTTGCAGCATCAGAACCAGCCATATTCCATATCAATCTAGTAGCCATCAGTGTAGCTGTAGCATCCAAAGGCTTGTCTGGATTGGTATTTATTTCATCAAACTCGCTGCAAGCTATAAGAAGAGTACAGGCAAGAAACCAAAGACTTATTATTTTTATTGTTTTCATAGTTGATATTTTTTTAAAAACTAAATTTAACATTACATCCTACATAACGAACTGACGGAGAATTCAATTTATTGGAATGAATATCTGGGTCGGAGTGTTTGAAATTAGGTGACCAAATCAATAGATTTTGTCCTACAAGCGACACAGACAAATCATTGAGCTTCAGATATTGTGCATACTTCTTTGGAACTGTATATCCAATGGCAAGTTCACGCAGTTTGAAGAATGTCATTTTCTTAATGTTTTGGATATTCTTATTTCCAGACCATGATTGGTAAGCTTGTATATATTCTTGATATCCTATAGCTACATCATTGGGTGCAAACACACGCGTATCCTCAACGATAGTGCCATATTTATCATATTTAACATCACCCGACACAACCTTTACACCTTCGCCAATGTAGTTAGTCTTGCCATTTACAACTTGATCATATCTCCATTGGTTATCACTATCTGGGTGTGTTCCTGAGTTCCACATGGCTTGTTCAGTCTGATCATATCCATATCCACCGACACGTCCATCAAAAGAGAAGCTTAGCGTAAAATCTTTATACTTGAATCTGTTGTTGAATCCCCATATCCAATCAGGATATTCATTAAAACCATTTCGGTCATATTGCATTTTTCGAGGTTTTCCATTGTGATGAATGATATTTCCATCAGGGTCTCTCTCCCAATCGTAAACACCTCCCATCCAGTCCCAACGCTCACCAGCAGCAACCCAGGGACGATCTGTTGAATACCTCTCATCTACTTTATTATAGTAGTATCTATCTAGTGACCAGTTGAAGGTAGATGCCCACTCAAAGTCTTCCGTTTTTACAATGTCTCCTTCAAGTGTTATTTCGACACCTTTTCTCAATTGTTCTTCTCCATAGTTTACAAGAATATTAGAAAATCCAGAAGCATTACTAACCGTTGCATTACGCTGTAGATTGTATCTGAGTTCTTGATAGTACCCTACATCAAAACGCAATCTGTTGTTCAAGAAATACAATTCTGTGCCAATTTCCCAACTCGACTTAGATTCTGGCTTCAGAGCCTTGTCACGCATAGAGGTAGGAAATGTGGCTCCATTCATATTATCCCACAGATTCTTGGAAATTGTATATTCTGAGTTAATAACATAATTAGCCGCAGGTTCTTTTGTCATAGCCCATGACCCTCTAATTTTCCAGTACTTAATCACATCTGGCAATGGTATAACCTCGGAAGCAATAAAGCTCAAATCAAAACTTGGATAGAAATAAGATCTTTCGGATGATGGTTGAGATGACACCCAATCATTTCTTCCACTTACATCCAAATAAACAGTGTTTTTCCAATCAAAATTCAATTGTCCATATAAACTATTCAATTGCCTTTTAGAAACAGATGAAGAAGACGTAACAGGATCAACAGAGGCATTCAACGAGTAAAATCCAGGAATAGATAGCCCATTACTTGTACTTGATGAGTGACCATTATCTTCATAGAAATAAATTCCGCCTCCCCAAAGACTATTGATAGAGAAGTCTCCTAGCTTATGTTCTGTCATTACTACCAAGTCTGCATTGAGACTATATCCCCGACTATTAGAGATTGAATAAGCTCCTTTTGCATTCCCCCTAGTATCTCGTGGAGTACGTGCTTCTGATCTATTTGTATATATATCATGCCCTACTCTAGCCATTGTCTTTAACCAATCAGTAGCTGAATAAGTGGCACTGAAGTGACTATTCGTTTTGTTTTTATAATGTGATAAAGTACGAGCATTAGCTAAAAAGTATGGGTTATCATACCACCCTGGGTTCCACCAGTTTTGCTTTTCTTCTTCTTTACCTCTTTGCCAGTAGTTTTTGAAATCTCGCACGTCAAAGTCCGTACCAGTCCATACCAAAAAGTTATATACATATCCTGTTGCTCCATAACCCGCTCCACGACTTTGCGGATTATAGTAATGAGACATCGTGATACCTCCATCAAATTTGAACTTATCTATCTCAAATTCTCCAGACACACTATAATTGAACTTATTAGATTTCAGATTTGGATACTGTCCTTTATTATATACATGGTTTAGTGATGTACGAATACTTCCTCCTTTTGTTTTGTATGTTACCGAAACATTATTATTGGTAACCATGGCCGTTTCCAAGAAGTTTTTGAAATTATCTTTTCCTTTAGATACTAGTGGCATCTCTCTCCATTCATATGTTTCTGGATCATACTGTATAGCGGTTCTTCCAATATCCATCTTGTCTCCCCAGACATAGTCATTTCTGTCATAAACTCCATTATTTCCAGTACTATATGATGTTTGAGGTTTAGGAATACTGATATGTCCTGCATTAAACATTGTGTTACTATTGACAGCTATAGATAACCCCTCTTTCGTTCCTCGTTTGGTGGTTACCATGATTGCACCATTACCACCTCGAGAACCATATAAGGCCGATGCGCCTGGTCCTTTTAGAACAGTAATTATCGCAATATCATCAGATGCAATATCAGCTAGTTTTATATTTCCAAATGGAACTCCATCTATTACGATAAGTGGCGATTTTCCACGTACAAGAATACTTGGTTCTACGCCAAACTCTGTAGAGTTCCTTACATTTACCCCTGCAATCTTTCCTGTCAGTGATGTTGCAACACTTACTCCTTTTACTGTTGATAGAGTTTCTCCATCCACTTTTTGTGCCGCATAACCTAGAGCTTTTTCATCTCTTTTAATACCTAATGCCGTTACTACGACTTCATCTAAAGCTTCTGTGCTTTCTTGTAGCATTACATTAATCACTTTTTGGTTAGTTGCTACTATCTCTTGGTCCGTCATTCCTATAAAAGAAAAACGTAAAATGCTACCTTCGGGTGCGCTAAGAGTATACGCTCCGTTTACATCGGTAAGAGTTCCTTTTGTACTTCCTTTAATCATGACGGTCACTCCAGACAGTGGCTCGCCCTCGGAATCTGTGACGAGTCCCGAAACGGTTTTCTGTGCGTATGCACTACTAAATAGTAGCATAAAACACAAACTAAGAACTAAAGTAAATTTACTCATAGAATTTTGTTTAAAAAATTAATAATTGATTTTCTGTAAAAAGATTGATTTATAATATGTGGTTCCTTTTGTAAAAAAGCATAGAAGTCCTGGACTTGCAATTTTGCAAGGCATAATATTAATTGCACTTACGTGCTTGCTTTTTTTTGAGTTTAGATGCTTTCTGTAGCGTTTGTGCGTTACCAGACACGCAATACGCACGTACGAGAGGGGGGGGGGGGGTAACATCCTGTAAATAAGCTCACTACGTGCGTGTCCATAGCTACTATAAAACAACTTTGCATAAAGACGGTTGCACGTTAAGTTTGTGTTGCCCAAAGAGAGAAGGTTAAGTGATTCTAAAGCAAATGCATAAAACTTTTCAAAAGTGAAGTTCTTGAAAAATGTCACGCATCCTTTACTCTGCCTAATGTTCATTGATCCTGAGTCTGTTTTTCGCTGTGCAAGGTAGACAATATTTTTCACACACACAAAACACCGAATCTTACGGTTATTTCTGTTGCAAATGATAATTACAAGCCCCCACCCTAATCGAATAAGGACGGTTCAATGGGTCCTATTATTGATTCTTGCTACAAATTATGACAATCTTTTTCTGGATGCTCCAATTGGCCAAGTATGTTGATGTCGTACATCAATACAATCCTAGCTATAGTGTCGAGCACAGATAATATTTTTCAAATTCTTTTGTAAGCACCTCTGTAATCTCGCTCTTAAAGGCAAACTCATTTCTAATATCATTAACATAGGCTTTCACTTTCACCTTAAGAAAAACTTTATACCCTACATTTTCTTGGAAGAACAATATGCTGATTGGTTTGTTTAAATAGATGTGTTTAGATACTTGAACTGCTTCAGTCGCAAAGTTTCTAACCTTATTAATGTCGCATGTCAAAGGAAGGTATATTTCAGTGACAACTTGGCAGTTTTCCGCGCCTCCATTAGCATTTGCAACAGACATGTTCATTACCACCGAATTGGGAACGCTGACCAGGTTATCATCGTTAGTGACTAAACGTGTTGAGCGTAACCCTAAGCCGACAATTTCACCATAATACTCGCCAATTTGTACTTTATCGCCAATCTGAAATGGTTTATCGAAAATAATAACTATGCCTCCAAAGATATTTTTCAACAAATCTTGCGAAGCAAAACCCACAGCCACACCCACAGACGCCGAAAAAGCCAACACGGAGGCCATAGGAGGTCTGTACACAGCTACCAATATAAAGGTTATACCTCCTAGCCACACTGCAATACGAATCAATGGTATAAGGCCTTTGATGGTTACACGGTGCTTAGTGTTTCTTTCTGACCATACACTCAATATCAGTGTGACAATTCGCAAAAAAACGTAAACAGACAATAATATGATGACTGTGACAATAATTTTTGAAGTACTAAAGTAGCTCGATATTGATTTTGTTCCTGTGTTTATATCATCTAGCACAGAGTCACTAAGCTCTACGTTAGTGCTAATATCAGAGGAGTCTGGCGTACAGGATGCCGACGCACATAACGCCACTCCTACAAGCAACACGACTATAAATATAATTTTTTGATTGTATAGCATTTTCATTTCAGTGAATCATGTTTTTATTTTTTAACAGCTGGATTACATGCCTATATAACACCCCATTGAGCATGTAGTTACTACCTCTTAGCACAAGTATCGAGTCTTCTTTTAGCACTGTTAATATCTTTCGACTATATTTTTTATCTTGATTACAAATCTGAGCATGAGATTCTATATCTATCCTTCCATGTAGAATAATTATTAGGAGAGCGAATATTTTTTCGGAAGACAATGTTTCGAGAAACCTAAAGTCTGGAGCTAAAAATTTCCTAATACTCAACTCATTATCTGTAAACGCTAAAATAGATTCTAACCAAAAATACATAGACAGACTAATGTTGCTGTCGGCAAACTTATTAAGATCGCTAAAAAACTGACTTTTAAGAACACTTTGCCGGTCTCTTTTTTTCTTTTTGTCATCATCTTGCTTTATATTATCTTCATATTTTGCAAGATATCCACTCAAACGATGCCTTTTCATTATAATACTCTCTATTTCAGACGATGACAAGCTATTGAGAGTAACTATATAATCGAAATTTTCTTTTATTGAAATAGTCTTTTCCAGATAAGTACAAGTATGTAGCGAAACGGAACAAATCCAAAATACATGCTTGTTTGTCGATACTATTAATGATAATAGTTTGTGAAGACAATTAAATCCCCCAGGTCTTCTGAGAAAGGCTCTCTCCAGCCCGTCGAGTACAATAACCTGCTGACCTTGAGATGCATTTATTTGTTCAATAACATCATTATCACTTTTTAGGCTGTCATTTTCAAAAATATTTTGCATCAATTCATAAAAATCATGCTCCTGCCAATAAAACCTATCGATATGCATATACAAGACTTTTATGCCCCCTTTAACTGTTGTAAGGTAGTATTGCAACAGAGACGACTTGCCACTACCATTTTCTCCGACTAGTAGTGTTGCTGCAAAATTACCAGACTTCCAATCTTTAAAAGCCTTATCAAGCATTCTTACCTCTTTTTCTCTGGACAGGAATAAATTAACCTCCTTTACAGGTGCATTCTCAAACAAGTACCTGTATATGACTGGCAAACCATAAATCCTTTTGTTTATTTCTGATAGATAATTGGAAATTTCAGACGAAACTGTGACTGGCCCCTTATCGAGGTTCAGTTTTTTCCGTATATCTTTATAGTAGGAGTTTACAAATTCTTTTTTAGCTTTAATAAAAAGAATAACACCAGACGCTGAAGAAAGTAACAGATTTACAACCTTATCTTTTTTATCTTTAGATTGCTGTATTGCTTTAGATTTCAGAAGACTAGAGTAGATACTTAATATCCTGTCGTTATCGTCTAATTTCTTAACATTATCTATAAAAATAATGAATGATTCGGCTAATTCTTTTTCTTTCTTATTAATGATATCATCAACAAGCTCCGCAATGCAAAAAAGGATATTCAGAGAGCGTTTTATTCCTTCTCTAAACATCAATATTGTTTGTTCAGGATTGTTCTGAGCATTTATCATAGACACTGCAGTATCTATAGTAAAATCTGTTATATGGTCAAAATCGCTAAACTCCGCCACAATCTCGTCGAAGCTCGACATGAAATCATGGTTTATTTTATTTATTTTACCAAAAAATGGAGGAACACTATCAAACTCTATAAATTCGGCTGGAGAGAAGAAATATATTTCCGATTTTTTAATGCCATTTTTATAATCTGGAGAACTCACCACTCCAGATTTCTCTGGCAAGGTTTCAATACCCGACCGCACGTCGAGTTCTATCTTTTGCAAAAGTTTTATAATCTCAGACCGTGTCTTATCAAGGATTTCTTTAAAGTCCTGTTCTCTAGCATCCTTCTTCAGCTGATACAGCTCTGTAGTAAAAAAGTGCTTTAATGTATCGAGATCTGCATTTTCGGCAATAGGGACTCTAGCATCTAGTTGCTCTAGGGATATCTTCTTTTGTTCAATAAACGGCAATAATGTATTGTTCAGTTTTGATTTATAGCTATCTAGTGTTCGGTATTCTATCAGCTTTACTCCTGATATAAAGCCCAGTATTTCTTCTCTGAATCGCCAATCCTCATAAAAAGTATAGAAAGTTCTATCCCACAATCTGAGAGCTGTGTCAATGTGTTTATTTGCTTGTGTCAGGCTACGTTTTGCCTTCAGGCTAATACTGTATACTGGATATTCTATTGTCCCAGATTTTTTGAAACGCTCAATTAGGCTATCCTCGTTTTTCAGAAAAAATGTTTCTACCTCATTAAACAATTCTGTCAAATTAGGTTTTTCTATTTTTGAGACTTCTACTTCCGACAGGCAACACGAGCTCAAAAATTTTTCTTCTTGTTCAAATACACTAATTGCATAACTAATTATCTCTTGTTGTATTTTAAATGTTATTTCCTGCAAAAAACACATATATTCTCCCAACAAGAAACCTTTCATAATACCCTGATAATAAATAGTATGCTGCCTTACATTTTCTTTTTCATCAGATTTCACTATGCTTTTCTTACATTTTCTATATACATTGCCGAATTTGTAAAATACGTCCCCGATATTTTTTAAGAATTTACTTTTCCATGTATCCTTTTTAGAGAAATCCGATTTATTTTCATGTATATCAATAACACAAGCATCCAAGCATTGTATATCGAACAGAAGATCTGACACTATATCGGCAACTAGGTCTTTAGTCTCACTCTTTGTCTTTAGTTTGTTAAATACAGTGTTCAGAGAGGAGCGATTTTTTTTATGTAGCTCATAAACATTACTATGATACGAGATTCCATTACTTTCTATATCCTCGCTACTGTGTTCATCTATAAAAAAAACAATATTATTTATAACACTTTCTAAAACAAGCATTTGCTCCTGAACACAAGCTGAAATAAGCTTAATATATCTAGCATTCCACTTCGCTACAATCGCTCTAGAGCTTTCTATTAACCGTATCATTTCTTCAGAATGCATTTTTTCCTCTCCCTCGATTTATGTTTATTATTTCTAACCAAGTTTACTTACTATTACTTCCAAATATATGGCACGACATTGCTGTTAGACTTATTTTGCGACTTCTATATATTAATATCTTAGTACACAACAAAAAAAACAGCTAAATATTAACGAAACAAATATTAAAAACCATTGCATAAAATATTGATTTCCAGCGCATTAGAAGGACGTCATCATCCATTTCTCTAGTCATGAAGAAAACCAACATCGAGCGTAAAAGTAAGGAATTATATGAAGTATTGCAAGCTGAGTTTCGGACTCAATCAATCTGTCACGAATAAAGCTGATGAGTTTGTTTATTATTAGCGTCTGTCCATAATGCCGAGGGTCTGAACTATAAAGCTAAATATCAAGGCTTTTCGTTCTGTATATTGAGAGTAGAGGCGCCCAAATTGGGCATCCCTACTTGTGTAAATGACTAATTTGCAAAGTGAACATAACGCATATATTGGACTTTATAGGCAGACTCTAATTAATATTTAAGTATTTATTTTCTTATACTATACCAAGGTAACATAACACAACTTCCGAGACATTTTACTTTTGATGCTTCATATTCCAACATCTACAGAACATTTAGAAAAATGATAGATCTGCAATTGCTGCCCACTTGCGATTATTCACTTCTGAAACAGAGCAGACCTTAATATAATTAACATTGTATTTTCCATCGAAATAGACTTTTTGAACCCCGTTCGAGTTCTTAAACTCACCTTTTGCAACCGCTCTCCCCCATTCCTTTCCGTCTTGACTTACATAGATTTCATATTTGCCTATACGTCCATTTTCTGAATCTTGACGAGGTGTGTACAAGCAACCCGACACCTCTTTCGTTGCCCCTAAGTCGATGACTACATGGTGCGAAGCGCTAGCTCGCCATTCGCCATTCCATTCGCTGCTCCAAAAAGTATTGGGATTACCGTCAAGCATATCTCGATAATCATGTAATGGCCAGCGACTACTGCCTTCTACTACACGCATTATAGTATTTGGATCGGGTAGAAATTCGGTCAGTTCTTTGGGGCTAAGTTCTTGTTTGGGCTGAAAGCTACTGCTACTCATGTACGACAATATACTCTCTTCTATCTGTGGAACTTCGGGACGGTTTTCTAAATCGCTCTCCAAATCTAAAGCACAGGCCAGCAATTTACCATTACCCACTTGCACTTCAAAGATGGCTGCCATCTTATTGTTTCTATGATAGTCATCTATTATTTGTACTATAGGCTCAATTTGCTGGTAATCATTTAATATAAATGCATTTGCAAAATGTATTAGGTGCATCCACCGCGAATCGGCATACGATTGGGTAGGAAAGTGATTGAACATTGGATGTTTAAGATTGCAAAGCATGCCAGCTGTCCCAGGGTAATTGCGTCCTAATGCTCCTCGATTGAAAGACCAGTAGTGAGGAGTGAATGAAGTCTTTAAGACATTTCTGCCAAAATCTTCTTTTCTCCATTTCAGAAATACTTTGCCACCGTCATTTAGGATTTTATAAGCATTGTCATCCAGTTGTTGAGTGATATAAACGTCTTCTACTTGCTCTCGATGTGCCAGTTTTGGTGGATATACATAAAAATCCCAATCATTCTTATAGTCAGTGCCCTCAATAGAAATCTCTAGCATATACTGTCCAGGATGAGTGAACTTACTCAACTCGGTGTTGACATTTCCAATCTCAGTGCTACCTCCATGCTTTATATTCGTTGTTGGGAAAGTTCCTTTTTGTATTGCTTCTCCTGTTTCGGATGCTATTTTCCAACTTATTTTTTTGTCTGCAAGGTCACCTGCGCTATAATTCCACACAGAAGCTTTAGCCTCAAAGGTCTCATCGGTGGTATATACCCACTTCTTGAAACGAGCAAGAGGTACGACATCGTTGCAGAACTTTCTAAAGTCTTTTGGACTGATATAGCCCTTGCTGTCCCAAAAAGGGTCGAGGATGCCCACCATAGCCTCCGACTGTCCTGGGAAGTCCTGTAAACCTAGATACTCGAAACCTGCTACATCTTTGGTGCGATATAAGGACTCCAAAGTCTGTTTCATATGCCAGACCCCATGTTTTCCTGAGGCTATCGCCATTTCCTTATCCTGACTTTCTAGACCGTTTTTCTTTAAACGTTCGTACATTGGGAGGAAGTTGTCTGCTTGCTTTACTCCATCGTACTTTCTCATGAAGTCAAAGCCTGGATACATTACCCATTGTCCGTTTTCGTGAATAATCAATGGTGGTTCGTTTTTTCCTTTTCCTTCCGAAAAATCAAAATCATTACTCAGGATTAGCTTCTCGCGTGGAATATTACAGGATGCCCCATTTTCCCATGTTTTGTTGTAGCGGATGTCGCTGGCAGTATGCTTTTTGTCAACATGACCGACCTGTGTGGAATATAACCTGCGAGGGTCATAATTGCGTAGTGCATCAACAACTCTATTCTTATGAATGATATTGGTATAAGAAATTTCATTACTAAGTGCCATTAGTGCAAAAGAGGGATGATTACCATATTCATCCAATATCCGAAATCCGTCATTATAAAGATATTCCAAAGCATAGGTTTGTGGAGTAGGTTCAGGCCCCCAAATCAATTCAGCCTGTAGATATATCCCCAACTCGTCGGCAACATCAAAAGCGACTTTGGGCGGACAAACCGAGTGATAGCGCAAGTGGTTCATGCCATAGTTTTTGATTGTACCTAATACTTTCTCCCACGAAGCTCTGTCCATAGGCATATATCCTGTTTTGGGATAAATAGCACAGTCAAGAACTCCACGCATAAAAACAGGGTGATTGTTTATTAATATACTTGTACCGCTAGTAGATATCTCTCTAAACCCAAACCGCTCTTGGTGTTCATCTGTAGGTTCCGAGTGCTCGCCTTTCATCTTAAGTCGGGCGGTGTAAAGTTCTGGAGTAAACTCATCCCACAATGTAACCAACTCATCAACAGCCAAATAAAACTCTTGTTTTTTATCACCCTTGTTCAGAATGCGCTTGTAGTTCTGTTGTGCCAACACATTCCCAGACTTGTCCTCAATTGTAAGCTCAAAGTCTGCTTCGACAACCTTTTTTATATTATTGTCTATCCTAGCTTCTACTCGTACATTCTTGTCATAGATATCAGTATATATTCTTGTTGTTTTGATATAAGCAGGGTTGTGCCGACGTATTTCCATTTGTCCGACAACTCCGTTCCAGTTGGTTTGTGTGTGATAGGTATATCCATGTGCTGCTCCTCCAATCAAGTTGGTGTTGTCTATGCATAAAGTCAGACGATGCGTCTGTCCTGCTTTTATAAAAGGAGTAAGTTCAAAACGACGAGGTGTGTACAAGGCTACATCTTCACCTACCTTATTACCATCAATCCACACTTCTACTTTAAAAAGACTGCGTTCTAAAAATAGCTCCATGCGCTTACCATCCCACGATGCAGGTATTTCGATATTTTTCTGATACCATGCAGCTCCAATATACTTGTACCTCCGTGAGGGGGCGGTGTTTAGCTCATAAATCCATTTCGGATTGTCAAAGTCTTTCGGAAACTCAAACTTGCGAGTTATAGAGTCGTCAGGCCACGAAAGGGTTTTGTTGCCTTTTCTGTTGGTATCTGTTGTACCAGGGAGTTGTACATTATCGTCAAAATACGCCTGCTCGAACCACTCTTCCTTATGTCCTTTTTTGTCAGGGTCGAGTTGGAATTGCCATTGTCCCGATATGTCGATGGTGGATTGAGCCCCAAGTTTCACCGAAAACAAGACTAGTAAAAACAGCATGACAATCAGCCTAAAAGAAAAGTTGGCATGCATACCTTATTTGTTTCGTTCTCGATATTTTTTAGCGGCAACATAATCTTGTGCTTTCCCACCATAGGGGAATCCCTCGGTGTCTACCCTTCCTTCTTTGAAAAGCTTGCCTACTTTTTCAATCATCTCTGGGTGTTGCTCGGCAACATTTGTAGTTTCGTATAGGTCTTCCTCTAAGTTATACAGCTCAATGGGCGATTGTATGCCATATCTTACACCTTTCCATTTTCCCATGCGTACTGCTTGCCTGAAACCGCCGTCGGGAAGCTTTGTGCCCCAGCCGTCAATCTGCAACTCCCAATATAAATAATCGTGTTTTATTTGCTCCTTGCTTTGTAGCGAAGGTAAAAATGATATGCCATTGCTTTCTGATGGTGCATTGATGCCTGCAATCTCCGCAAAAGTGGGCATAAAATCCTGAAAAGAACCGATATAGTTCGACTCACTTCCTGCTTTAATCTTATCTTTCCAACAAGCAATTAGTGGCACTCGTATTCCTCCTTCATACATGGACCGCTTGTAGCCTCGCAGTCCGCCACAACTATTAAAAAACAGTTGGTCGTGTCCACGCTCTCTGTGTCCGCCGTTGTCGCTAGTGAAGAATATTATAGTATTGTCAAGCTCGCCTTTGTCTTTCAGTTTCTTCAGAAGTTTCCCGATTTGTTGGTCCAACATAGTGATACGTGCCGCATGACGACGCTCGGTTTCCGACCAGCCTTTGTCGGCATATAACTCTTTGTTGCGAGTGTATCGTTCGTGGGCATGAGGGATACGATAGGACATTATCATGAAAAATGGTTTACCGCTGTCTTTTTTATCTAAATAGTCAATTGCAAAATTGGTGCGAAACTCGTCAATACAGTCATACTTCTCTTGGTCGTAACGAACAGAGTCTTGGTCGATATTAATCCAATGCACCAATTCGTCATATTCTTCTCCGCCAAAGCGTGATGTCCATTGTTCTTGAATAGCATAGTCAAAGCCTCGGTTCATTGCCCACGTAGAGAGGTCGTTAGGGTCGTCTAAGTGCCATTTCCCAATAAATGAGGTTTGGTATCCAGCTTGTTGCATCATTTCGCCAATGGTTATTTCGCTCTTTTTTAGAGGGACACGCTTCCAAACATCATTGTCGTAAATGCCACTGTTGCCACGAATGCTCGAATGTCCTGCATCTTTACCAGTCATCAGTACAGCCCTCGACGGAGAACACACCGACGAACCAGCATAAAAATCCGTGAAGCGCATCCCTTGCCTTGCTAAACTGTCTATAACAGGAGTCTGTATTTGCTCTTGACCATAAACTCCAAGCTCTCCATAGCCCATATCGTCTGCCAACAAGAATAATATGTTGGGCTGTTTGTGTTCCTCCCGAGCCTGAGATTTGCACGATAATAACAAAAACATTAGGGGAATTGCTAGAATAAGTTGCATTTTTTTCATAATATCTATAATTTTATTTTTTGTTTATGCAATAGGCTAAATCATAATCCTTTTTCCTCTCTTTATAATTCTGGCTTTAGTTGCTACATATATCTCACAAATTTAGTCATTCTAATTAACATGAATTACAACATCTCGTAAAATACTGCAATAAGCAGTAAGCTATAGGCTTTTGTCCGTTTATAATCATCCTCTTGTGCGTAAGCCTATAGCCTACAGCATGGCTGTTTCATCTGTTTATTTCAGTATATGCATAGCTCACCTGCTACGGTCTTCCAATGCATAATTCTGGGCATATAATTTTCACCAATCTTCCGACTGCTCCAACAAAGAATTGTTTTGCACTTCTTTGTTTGGTATTGGGAAATAGTTAAACTTAGAACTAAAGTTTTTGGCTCTAATCGGATCTTGTTGCTTGAGAGCATCTTCTAACATCCCCCAGCGACGAAGATCGTAAAATCGAACTCCTTCTTTAGCAAATTCAATGTATTTCTGATGTATTAGCTCTGTTTTAACAGATACTTTGTCTCTACTCCCACCGTATTTAGCTAAGTTAGCTCTACCCCTAATTTGATCGAGGTAGCTTATAGCTGCCTCAGAATTTCCAAGCTCTAGCTCAGCTTCTGCTAGATTGCAGATTACATGAGCATAACGCATGTAACGTTCATTTATAGCCGAGCGTGAGTCTCCTTCATCTACCCTTGTATAAGCATTCTGATATTTTGTAAACCAATACGTGTTGTATTTATCTTCTTTAAAGATCTCCGTAAATGGCTTTAAATAATACATGCAGCCAGGGTAATTCCATGCAACGGTTTTTCGTGCGCGGATATCAAAATTCCCGTCAATATCCTTTTCTTTCCATAGTTCGTCCATTAATACTTGAGTTGGCACTGCCTCAAACCAGCCACCTACTTCTGCTGCTGCATATTCTTTAGCTATGGTGTTGGATTGAGTCGCATTTACATCTTCACCATCACCCCACTTATTGGTACCTCCTGACATGTCGAAAATAATCTCGAAGATGCTCTCTTTATTGTATTCATGTTCTTCATCAAAGTTCCATCCATAATCAACTAGTTGGTAGTCATATGGACTTTTTGTAAGTACTTCTAATTCCGATTTTGCATTTGCCCAGTCGCTCATCTCGATGTAAACCTGACCTGCTAGTGCTTTGGCTGAGCCTTTAGAAGGCTTGCCTTTTGCCTTTGTGGCATCTATAATAACTGGGAGTAGCTCTTCTGCCTTTTTTAGATCCGATAGTGCTTGCTTATATACATCTGCTTGCAAGGACTTCGCAATTGGGTATGTGGCAGGAGCTTGCGATGCTTTCAAGCGAATAGGGACATCCTTAAACTCCCGAGCAAGAACATGATAGTAAAATCCCCTAAGAAAATAAGCTTGCCCTAATATATCATTTTTAAACTCCTGAGAAAAGTCCTTGTCTGATAGTTTTTCCTCAATCATATTACAACGGTAAATGCCTCTATAGCATTGACTAAACATAAAGGCGACCCACTTATTATCTGCGTCATTTGCAAAACGACTCGCTTGATAAATGCCCCCAATGTCATTTCTGAACTCTAATTCATCAGATCTGCAATTACGCAACATTACACAACGAGTTCCTGCATACCCTCCTGCTAGACCACTCTTGGCGGATACATAGGCAGATATTAGAGCTTCTTCAAAATCTTCTTCTGTTTGAAAAAAGGTCTCTGTCGTTACTTGATTTGGGTTGGTGAGATCCAATACCCCTTCACATCCCATAAATAAAAAGAGGACGGAAGCTATTAATATGTGAATTATTTTATTCATTCTTATATTCTTTAAAATGTTACGTTAACGCCAATCATGAAAATCCTTGATGTCGGATAGGCAAAATAATCGTTTCCTCTTGAATAAGAGTTGAAAGAATTGTAGTCGGGACTTACGCCTGCATAGTTTGTAAATGTAAATGGATTCTCGACGTTTATGTATGTCCTAAATTGTGAGAATGTGCTTAATATGCCTCGTGTAGGGACATTATAGCCCAATTGTATGCTTCTGATTCGAACAAAGTTTCCTTTTTCAAGGTAACGGTCGGAGTTTGTACGATAATTACCATTTGGATCATCATAGCGAAGATACGGCTGCGATGCGTCTCGATTATCTTCTGTCCAATAATCGAGTGTGGACGATAGATAATTTGTTCCATTGGTAACAGAGGTCATTACATTTCTAGTATCATTGAAAATCTTGTTGCCAAATACACCTTGAAAATCAAGACGTAAGTCAATATTCTTGTATGCTAATGAGGTGTTTAACCCAAAGGTGAATTTTGGAAATGGACTGCCCATATAAACACGGTCATTATCGTTAATCACGCCATCGTTGTCAGCATCAACAAACTTAATATCTCCAGGGACTGCCTGTGGCTGAATTAGATTCCCGTCTTTTGAGTAGGCTTTTATCTCTTCCTGACTTTGAAATAAACCAGCAGTTTCGATTAACCAAAAACCTCCTATAGGATAATCCTGAAGTGTTTTAGTTGTATAAGCCCCCCTAAAAGACTGTCCAGAATTGATAACCTGACCATCTGATGCTAGATTTTCGACATTGTTTTTTATAAAATTGCCGTTGAAGTTGGCCGAATAGCTAAGGTCGTTAGTAATGTTGTCTCTCCACGATAATGCAAATTCGAAACCTTTGTTAGAAATCTTTCCTATGTTCTGAATAGGGTCATTAACACCTCCTGTTGAATAGGGAATAGGGACAGCCAATAGGATGTCGTCGGTTATTTTGTTGTACCAATCAAGTGCTGCAGAAAATTTACTGCGAAAAGCTGTAAGATCAAGTCCAAAGTTTAACATACTAGTCTTTTCCCATTCTACTTCAGGATTCACAAATTCAACAGGAAAAGCTCCTCGATATACATCGCCATCTCCATTGGCGTAATTTATTCCAGTCTTGATAGTTGACGTGTATTTGTAATTACCTATTTCTTGATTCCCCAACTCTCCGTATCCTCCTCTTATTTTAAGAGCATCAAGCCATTCTGCTTTGTCAAGAAAAGCTTCCTCGGCAATATTGTATCCAACAGAGAAGGATGGAAAGTAACCAACTCTGTTGGATTTGGCAAATTTTGAAGATGCGTCGCGTCTTAAAGTCCCAGTAATAAGTATTTTATCTTTGTAAGAATAAAAGAGTCGTGATAATACAGACACTAATGCGCTTTCTGCCAAATTTCCACTAAGAGCTCTATCTAGTGTAGTCGCGTCTAGTTCTAGCAAACCAACAGGAATAGTTGAACCGCCTCCTTTTAGGTAGCGATATTTGTAGGTTTGATAGGTATATCCAAGCAGAGCAGTAACTTTATGATCTCCAAAAACTCGTTCAAAATTTAAGGTATTCTCAATCAAAATATTCTGAGCTAAAGTTTGCGCTCTGTCTAATGAGTTCTTGTCGGTTGACGCTACACCCATGTCATATTTGCCAAAATAGGTCATATTGTCATTAGCAATAAGGCTTGGAGTTGCTTCTATTTTATATTTTAACCCCTTTATGAATTCAACTTGTGCCCATATTTGTGCATATATATTGAATGAATGTTGGTAAGCGTCATAAATATAGGGGTCAGTGGTGGCTAGAGGATTTACTATGTTTACGGCATCTCCGTAATGGTTGCCATAACCACCTAAGTTATTCTCATCGTGCACAGACATTGTTGGAATAGCCTGTAAAACTGACCCATACAGACCTCCGCGAGGATAATTCCAGAACGAAGGTTTAGTATCTTGATAACTGAGTATAATATTGTTACCCGCAGAAAACCAGCCTTTCTGATAAGACGCTTTGAATTGACCATTAATACGCTGATAATATGTGCCTTTTATTATTCCGTCTTCACTTAGAAAACCAATTCCAGAATAGTATTTGAACTTATCCGTCCCTCCTGACAAAGAAAAGTTGTAGTTGTGTCTTAGTGCAGGACCCATCATAATATCCTGCCAGTCATTATTTTCCTTGGAATCTAAATCTACTAACATCTCAAGAGGCTCTAGTCCTGAATTCTCACGGGCAAGATTAACAACCTCTGCCAATCTTCGAGCATCAAGTAAGTCTAAATATTTTGAGGGAGTGGCAAGACCTACATTTGCAGAAATATTGAAGGTTGGAAGACCCTCTGAATTGTTACCCGATTTTGTTGTGATGATAACAACGCCATTTGCTGCTCTTGACCCATAAATTGCCGCCGCCGATGCATCCTTCAGGACATTGACACTTTCAATATCGTTAGGATTGATAAAATCCATACTAGACATATAGATGCCGTCGATAATATATAGCGGCGTGGAATTATTAAGCGTTCCTATACCACGAATCATAACTCTGCTTCCTGAACCAGGTGCTCCTCCAGATGAAACGATATCAACTCCTGCCATCTTGCCCTGCAATGCCTGCCCGATGTTAGTGTTACTCTGCGTACTCAGATCGTCAGTCGAAACATGAGAGACAGAACCTGTTAAATCGGATTTCTTCTGTGTTCCATAGCCTATCGCAACGACTTCTTCGAGGCCGATGGCGTCGGGTTCCATGCTTATGTTTATCGTTCCTTCCGAACCTACTGTAACCTCCTGCGTTTTCATTCCCATGAACGAAAACTGCAAAATTGCGCCTTCAGGAACACTCACCGAGAACTTGCCGTCGACGTCTGTGATGCTTCCTATTGTCGTTCCTTTCTGGACGACTGCAACTCCAGGTATCCCTAGCCCACTCTCGTCAATAACCTTCCCAGTTATTGTTTTTTGCGCATATGCACTGCTAAACAATGCAAAGCACATTACTAAAATCAGAGTAAATTTTCTCATAGACTTTCGCTTTTTAATTATTAAAATATTGGATAAATAAAATGATTAACAAGGCTACTCTTACCTCGTAAATAGACATAACAATCCCTGCCTTGCAATCTTGCAAAGCATTATTTTCGTAGCCAAGAATCTGAATTATTGAGAGATGTAAAATTGTTTTGTGGTGTACGCGCTCAACTCCCGAATATTCGGATCCTGACGCATCGAGCAAGAAAGCACTCTCAATACGCAGGGGGGGGGGTAAGACCCTATGCGTCAGTACATTATGCACGCGCATAGATTCACAACGGCAAGCTAACGAAATAAAAGAAATAAATTTTACAACAACATAAAACGAGCTGAGATGATAAAAACAACAAGCTAACACCTTATTAATCACTAAGGATGATTTAAACAATCTAAAAATAGTCAAACAAGATTGTCTAATAATAGTATTTAACATACTGTAAAACATTGTGTTGAAATATACAATCTATTTCCTGTTGATATTAGAACCTTCTTTTAGAGCGCAATATAGGTAATATTTTATTAATACACAAACAGAGATACGAATATTTTCGCAACACTAAGTTGATAAAAAGAGCGAGCTAACATAACGGTATTTATCCAGCAATAGTAAAAAACAATGCAAAAAGCAAGAGAGGGCATCCTCTTTGGCCCACTCCTGCTTATAGAATAATGTAAAAGCGAGATCTCAATCCTAAAAATGATTATTCATAATCAGGATTTTGGATCAATACTCCCTGATTTTTATCTATTTCTTCTTGAGGTATTGGCCAATGATAAAATTTATCATCCCAATGATATGACAAAAAACCATCTTTGACATTATTCAATACGTCCCCTACAATATACCACCTCTTCAAATCAAAGTAACGCAAACCCTCGAAAGCAAGTTCCACTCGTCGCTCCCTCCTTATACGCTCTCGCATATCATTTTTTGACAAACCTTTGGGTAAAGATGGCATACCAACACGATGCCTAATCATATCAATCGCATCATAAACAGAAGAGGTAGGTCCTTCAATTTCATTTTGTGCCTCAGCGTACATCAACAACACCTCTGCTAACCTAATAATAACAGTATTTTGTTCGCTCAATGTAGAATACGAATAAGGAATACCCTCAGGATCTAGAAACTTTTTAACCCCATATCCTGACGGTGTTGCATTTGATGGGTTGTGTACATTTCCTCCTCCCCAATCCACAACATCAACAAAAACTGTCTTTAACAGTCTGGGGTCACGATTCTCCAATGGTTTGTTAACATCAGCCAATGGAGAATCTTTCCAAGATAAGCCATCAGTGCATTCAAATTCATCAACAAAATTCTGCAATGGAGCAACACCACACCAGTCTCCAAGTATAAGGTCGATCCCATTACTAGGAACATTATCAGGAGCGAGATAATTGACAGAAAAAATAATTTCTGGATTTCCCCTTTGTCCACCATCTTGAAATAAATATTCAAAGACAGGGCTTAATGAATAAATAGGGATTACCTCAGAACATAAATCACTCACCTCTCTTAACAAGTCCAAATTTGGGTTTCCTTGTTTGTCGTATGCATTATACATCAGCACTCTAGCTTTCATAGCCCGAGCCGTTGACTGAGCTACATGCCCAGAGTTTTCATAAAATGGAGTTGCTTTGAGATTAGCGATTGCAAAATTTAAATCATTAATAACTTGCTCCAATATTTTGTCAGCTCCAATTTTTGCTTGCTTCTGAGTATCTAAAGTCAATGGTTCTAAAACAAGTGGAACATCTCCGTAGTAGCAATAGAGTTGAAAATAATAATATGCTCTCAAGAAACGGACTTCGGCTTCAGCTTCCTTTTTATTTTGCTCAGAAACATCGCTCCCTTCATATCTGACCAACTCTCCCAAGAAAATATTAATTCTCGCAATAGCCTGATAGCACAGCTTATACATCCCAGATACATAACCACCTGTAGTTGAACTAATATCGCCCGAAACTATATCCTTAGTTCCTCCATAGTTATGCTGTCCATAGCTATTATCAGTCAAATTATCTAAATTGGAAAGCATATACCCCCACGTTCCTTGAATAGGATTACCCCATGGCGCTCCATTAGCCCCAGCTAAAAATCCATAATTAGCTGTAAGAGCCATATCAAAATCAGCTTTATTTTGCCAGAATACACCCGATGAAACTTGATCTCTAGGCTGTCTGTCCAGAAAATCTTCACATCCTGCGAAGCTCAATAAATACAAGACTGTTATTAAAATAATTATATATCTTTTCATATGTTCTTTAATTTTTCGTGAAAAATATTTCAAAAATTTACATTGACACCCACTGAATAAATTTTATTTTGAGGATAGTTTACAAATCTACCACTACCTCCTCTCTCAGGATCTAATCCAGGATAATCAGTTATCGTTATTAAATTGTCTCCAGAGAAATACAATCGCAATCGCTCAATTCCAATCTGATCAAACAAGGTATTAGGAAGTGTATATCCCACTGTCAAGTTCTTAAGCCTTAAATAAGATCCATTTTGAAGATACCAAGAGGAATTTCTTTTTATACGTTCTGGGGCGCTCCATCCCCAATACATTCTAGGCATAGTTGTAGAATGATTAGTCTCAGTCCATCTATTACGCCAATTCGAAGTCGGTGGAGCTCCTTGCACAAAAGGAATAGTTCCCCAATCATTCACATAGTACTTCACCCCTGAAACACCTTGGAATTGAGTGGAGAAATCAAACCCCTTCCAATCAAACGCAAAATTAAATGAATAATTGAACTTGGGATACCTCCCCGACAATACAGTCCTATCATCATTATTTATAATTCCATCGTTATTTTGATCTTTAAACTTTAAATCTCCAGGCATAGTAGCATCATTAAACTGCTTTGGAGAGTTCGCAATTTCTTCGTCAGACTGAAAAATACCTACCCACTCAAGCATATAAAAGGCATCCCACTCTCGTCCTTCTTCTCTCAAACTATATCCGCTTATTTCTCGCTCTCCAAAATCTACTAGCTTGTTTTTATAACTGTCGATATTGAATCCAATCGTATAAGCTCCTCCGTAAAACAGGCCTGAACCTATTCGTTTTGAATAACGTAGGTCAAACTCCACTCCTACATTCTCCATCGTGCCATTATTGACTATCGGAGGAGCAAGACCAACAACATCGGTAGCCTGAGATGCTCTTAAAATATCTGTAGTTGTCTTCTTATACCAATCAAAAGTTGCAACTAAAGCATCAAACACCGTTAAATCAAATCCGATATCTAATATCCTTGTAGTCTCCCATTTGATATTAGTATTTGAGAGTCTATTCTGAGCTACTCCCGTAGACAAGGTAGCATCATCAAAAGAGTAGCTCCCAGTTAGGTTAAGAATTGACTGGTATGGATATAACCCAATATTCTGATTACCCAATTCTCCATACGACCCTCTAAATTTCAAATTATTAATCCAATTGGCATTCAACCCTTTAAAAAATGACTCCTCAGAAAGCCTCCATCCTGCTGAATATGAAGGAAACACGCCCCACCTATTCCCTGGTGCTAATCTAGAAGTTCCGTCATACCTTAAATTCGCCTCCAATAAATACCGACTTTTATAGCTATATCCCAAACGCCCAAAGAAAGACATCAATGCCCATTCCGTGGTTGTCCCTCCAGCTTGTTGTACTGACAAACCTCCAGCATCCAATTCTGTAAGATCTTCTTTGGGATAATCTTTCCTATAACCTCTCAAATAGGTTGAAACATTGTCCTCAACACTATACCCAAGCTGAGCTCTAAAATTATGAAAGCTCCCAAAATCGTGATCAAAGTTCAGGTATGTAAATAAATTCTTGTACTCTGACTGATCATCTCTAACTTCTAATCCTTCTGCTCCTCCAACATCTAGAAAAGACATAAATTCATAAGTATGATAATTATAGAGAGGCAGGATGGGTTTAAAATCATCATACTTGCTAAAATCCAAGTTTACAGCCGCTTTTGTATACCATTTAAGCCCCTTTAACAACTGAACATCTAACCAACCTTGTGCTACAATTGCATAATCTGTAGTGTTCCGCATAACATTGTTCTCAATAAGTGCAACAGGATTTTTATTGTTTTTCTCAAAATCATAAGCTTTGTAAGTATACCTACCACTTCCATCAGGCAACTGAGGAGCGTAAGTAGGAGCCTGAGACATAATTGCAATAAAATGATCTGTACTACCTAGACAAGCTGCAGACTTCATCCCCTTTTTCAATAAAAAATTCCCTCCAAAACGTATGTGCTCATTAACAGACGAGCTGACATTGACCCTGACATTATATTTTTCATAATCAAACCCTCTCATAACACCATCCTGATTTACATAACCTAAAGAGACATTGAATGTTGTATTCTTGTTACCTCCGCTAAAACTCAAGTTGTGCGTTTGTGTTGGTGCTGGATTAAACATGAGATCCAGCCAATCTGTATTTGGGTATTGATTCTGGTCTGCTCCATTTCTATATTTAGAAATAACTTCATCCGAATATAGTCCATCAGTAAGCCCAGAGTTCACACGAGCTTCATTAAATAACTCCATATATTCAGCTGAATTAGTAATTATATCAAAGAGTTTAGTTGGCGTATGAATTGCAAAATTCCCACTGTAATTCATAGTTATTTTCCCTACTTCTCCTGTCTTAGTCGTCACCAGAATTACACCATTCGCAGCTCGTGCTCCATAGATAGAAGCGGAGGCAGCATCTTTCAACACAGATATACTCTCAATGTTGTTTGGATTCAAATCTGACAGACTCCCTTGAACTCCATCCACTAAAATCAATGGATTAGAGCCCGCACTACTAAAGGTTCCTGTTCCTCGAATACGGATAGATACAGATTCATTCCCTGGCTCGCCTGAGTTTTGCACAATCTGCACTCCAGGCATTCTTCCTTGTAGCATCGTTTCCACATTTGCAACTGGACGTTTAACAATTTCATCCCCTTTTATCGTCGATACCGCTCCCGTCAGATTCACTTTCTTCTGTGTTCCATAGCCTATCGCAACGACTTCTTCGAGGCCGATGGCGTCGGGTTCCATGTTTATGTTTATCGTTCCTTCCGAACCTACTGTAACCTCCTGCGTTTTCATTCCCATGAACGAAAACTGCAAAATTGCGCCTTCAGGAACACTCACCGAGAACTTGCCGTCGACGTCTGTGATGCTTCCTATTGTCGTTCCTTTCTGGACGACTGCAACTCCAGGCATCCCTAGCCCACTCTCGTCAATAACCTTCCCAGTTATTGTTTTTTGCGCATATGCACTGCTAAACAATGCAAAGCACATTACTAAAATCAGAGTAAATTTTCTCATAGACTTTCGCTTTTAAATTATTAAAATATTGGATAAATAAAATGATTAACAAGGCTACTCTTCCCTCGTAAATAGACATAACAATCCCTGCCTTGCAATCTTGCAAAGCATTATTTTCGTAGCCAAGAATCTGAATTATTGAGAGATGTAAAATTGTTTTGTGGTGTACGCGCTCAACTCCCGAATATTCGGATTCTGACGCATCGAGCAAGAAAGCACTCTCAATACGCAGGGGGGGGGGTAATACCCTACAAGTCAACATATTACACAAAAAGAAGGTAGATGCACTATGCCCCACAGTCCCAAAATGCAGGTCAGTAGAAATAACGTAAGATAAAAGAGAGCAAGCACGACGTATAGTTAACGATGTATTAAACACCGAAGTCAGTCTGCTCAATTTCAACTTACATAAGTAAAATTGGTCAAAAACAATATTTAAATTACTGAATAACAAAACACTATATAATTAAATTCGTATTTTCATCACACTGAAGCGTGTCTTTCAGTTCGCAAGTTAAGCAATATTTTATTAATACGCAAAAGACAATGCATTTACATTTCAAAACATATTGGCAGACTCATCAAAATAGGGTCCACCTGACTTCAGCACTTTTTTAAGGGTTGAAAATTAATTTGCTATTTATTGGCTTTTTAGTCTATTTTGTTTTTCTGCTGGGGTGGAGCAAAAGTAATAAAGGGCTATATTTGCATGTACGTCAAAAGAGAAATAGATCTGGCACAGTCATTGTTGCACAGGTAGATAAGAGCCACAGAAAGTATCGTGAAGCTAGATCTTTTGGGGTAAGCTCTGAGGAGAAGGAGATAGAACAGTTTGTTAGAGAAGGTAAGCAGTGGATTGATGAACAATGTAAAGGTTTGGATATGTTTGCTCAGAGAGCCCAGGAAATAGAGGAACAATATCTCCCAGCTAGATGACAAAGGATACAAATATATTATTGGCACACTAATTAAAATGAGAGCAAGCCTAAAGCCTAAAAATCATGAATATCATCCCTTAAGAAGCAGGATAATACGTATTACTCACGCAACAAATCAGATAGTAATCGTTTAGCATTAACACACCTGCTACGTGCTCCAATCTCTACCAATAAATTGAGCTACTTTGCTTGAAGAGACTTGCTGTGAATTAGGCTTATTCCACCAAAAGGTGTTACTTTTGAATCGAGTCTTTTTAACATGCACCTAAATAGGTGAAAAATATCGAGTCCTGCAAAAAATTGCAGGACTTATTTTCAAAAACTTATCAACAGATAGGTGAAAAAGCTTGCGGAAGTAGGGAAATTATCACTCAGACCAAGCTGTGCTGTTGCTAATCTCTCAAGTTTGGATTTATGTTTTGTTCTGATTGAGGAATAGGCCATACTTCTTGTCCTGCTTGAAAAGATCTTGTATTGACATACCATCTATTGTAGGGGTCTATCTGACCGTCTTTTTTTTTAATCAAGCTTTGGTCTGAAACATAAACCGGAGATCCATACATGTCTATGTTCAGGCGCTCCTCAGCAATTCCCCAGCGGAAAAGATCCCATAAGCGTAGCCCTTCGAATGCAAACTCCACCATGCGTTCTTTACGGATTTTTTCGCGTAGTGTTTTCGGGTTTGTATCGGTAATTTTTGGCATATTTACGCGTTCCCTCACAGCATTTATGGTTTGATCTAGAAGGGACTGATTAATAGAATTGCCAGCTTCCAGCTCGGCCTCTAGGTACATAAGCAAAACATCTGCATAGCGAGCAATGGGAACTATTCCTCCATAGCTTGACAAGTTTCCCGACCAACTTTCATCAAAATATTTACGCAATAAATATCCTGTCTGCGTTACCTGTCCTGAGCCAAACTTATCGGGAGAACTTGATTCAGGGTTTGTGATAAATGTTGCACCTCTGAATATTGAGCCGTCATAAATAAGTGTGTAATCCAGACGGGGGTCTCGGTTATCACCAAAGTTGTTAGGGTTAAACTGAGGATCATCGTAGCTGAAAGGAGTACCATCCAAGAAGTCATAGGATTCAAACAAGATAGAAGTCGCATTTACCAAGCACCAGCCTCCATCTTTGGCGGGGAAAGCATGTTGAGGAAGTCCACTTCCAGCAAGATTGTCGACATATTGGGTTGAAAAAATATGCTCAGAGCAAGTTTTCTCCGAAGGGTAGAATAGAGTTTGATAATTGGCATAGAGTTCGTTTTCTCCCCAGTCTATAATTTTCTTACAGGATGCTGATGCTGCAACATAGTCTTTGGTGAGCAGTTGTGTTCTTGCCAAAAACACCAACGCTGCCTGAGCTGTAGCATGTCCTAGGTTTGTACTAGGCAGATCTTTCTGATGAGGGAGAATGTCTGCAATAGTAGCAAATTCATCGGTAATAAATTTGAGAATATCGGCTTGTAGTGTTTTGCTCACAATATTTGCTTCGTCTAGTGTTAAAACTTCTTTTACTAGAGGGACATCATGGAAATACGACGCCAAGTAGAAATACTGACAAGCACGTATAAAACGAGCTTCTGCCTTCATACCTTCTATTGCATCCGAAGTCCCAACTTGGTCTATGCTTGCAAGAAAACGATTACATGCACTAATCTTTTTGTATGCTTTCTGATATAAGGCTGTCGAGTTACCGTTGTTGGCAATAAGATCGCCAGAAGTTAATTTCCCTATTGCATTGTTAAATCCTCGTCGGTCGTAGCCAATGTCTGTAACTCCGTCTAGCAGAACATTTGAGCCATATCCCCACCAGTCGCTAGGGGAGTATTCGGCACCATTGTATTTCAGGTCGCCTCTATATAAGCTGACAAGAGCTAGGCGAGCATTTTCTTCGCTAGTGAAAAAATTATCCTCGGCAAAGGATGTTAATGGATAGCGATCCATATCGCATGCTACCAAAAGAGATAGCAAGATAAAAAACAGTTTACTTTTGTATGACTCTGATTTCATGATGATTAAAATTTAACGTTTACTCCGAATGTAAAATTTTTCAAGAATGGATAATAGCTTCCGCTAGAGTTAGTCTCAGGATCCCAGCCTGGAGGATAACTATCCCACGTGTACAAGTTCTCGCCCGAGAAATAAAAACGCACACTTGATATAGCCGTGTTGTCCATTATTCTCTTAGGAATAGTATATCCAAACTGAGCTGTCTTTAATCTTAGATAAGAAGCATCCCTTACCCAAAAATCACTGGTTTGAGTGTTTATTCCTATAGCATTTCCTAGATTTGAGATGCGTGGATAGCTGGGATAGCGTGTTGGATTTTCGGCATCGAAAGCTCTGTCCATTTGCCATTTCTGAATGCTGCCTTCAGACCATAATGCCCAGCCTGAATAGTGACTAAGCATTCCTTTTACGCCTGCCACTCCTTGGAAGAATAATGTTAAATCAAAGCCTTTGTACTCGGTATTTATGTTTATTCCATAAGTGTATTTGGGAATGCGCGAACCTAAATAAACTCTGTCGTAAGTTGCATCGACTTTCCCATCAGGAACACCGTCAGGTCCTGAGATGTCAACATAACGAATATCTCCAGACTTTGTTTTAGCCTGAGGTGCCCCCATTGCAGATTGGTTTGTGTGTGCAAACCAAGAATCAATATCTGATTGATCTAAAAATACTCCGTCTGTTACATATCCGTAGTACATTTGCAAAGGATAACCTATAAACATACTTGAACCGTTTCCAATAAGGCCATTTGCCTGCTCTACGTCTCCTACTCCTAAAGACTCTACTTTATTGTTGATAATAGAAAAATTACCATTTATACCATAACTAAATTTTCCAATCTGATTTTTGTGTCCAATTTCAAATTCCCAACCTTTATTAACTAGTTCGCCAGTGTTTACTTCGTTCAAATCAAGTCCAAAGATTGACGAAACACTAGAATTTGGCTTGTACAGAATATCGTAAGAATATCGTAAGAAATAAGAAGCATTGAATGACAGTAAACCGTCCCAGAGGATACTTTCAAACCCTCCATCAACGGTCTGGGTAGTTTCCCACTTAAGATTTGGATCTGTATAAGTGGTCATTGCTGCCCCTTGCGATAAAGTTCCTCCAAAAGGATAGTTGTAATTATTTCCTAAATTGTAAACTGATTGGTATGCATAATTACCAATATTGTTGTTGCCCAATATTCCTACCGATGCTTTTAGTTTTAAATTGTTTATAAAACCAAGGTTTACATTTTCTCTTATAAAACTCTCTTCTGATAGCCGCCACCCTGTCGCAACAGAGGGGAAGAACCCATATCTTTCAGTTTTAGGGAAACGTGATGAACCATCGTAGCGCATAGTCACTTCTGCCAAATATCTTTGGTCGTAATTATATTGTGCTCGTCCAAAGAAGGATTGAATTACCCAGTCGTTCCCCCCGCCTGAGTTTGTTTGATTATCTGGCGAGCCAGCAGTGAGGTATGGGTAGTCGTTGCTTGGAAAATTGTCTCTCCCTGCTGAAATATTCCTGTATGTTTGGTCTTCCCACGAGTAGCCTACTAAAATATCCAAAAAGTGCGTCTCGTTGATTTTATTTGCATAGTTGGCAGTCCCTTGGAAAGATTTATATGCTGTATATTCTGCACTTCCAGACAAAATGGAAGGTCCAAGATTTTTTATATTGTTATTTATGTTAACTGGGAGCGTAGCTTTAAAATTCGACTCGCGGCTATCTGTGTAATTGTATGCCCCTATAGCGGTTAACGTCAAATTTGATATAGGTTTGTACTCGAATTGTATGTTTGTGTTTAAACGCATAGTTGGAGCCTTTCTAAATGAGTTCGATGCCAGCCAAGCTTCGGGCGTCCCCATATTTTTTACTCCAGGTCCCCAGGAACCATCGCTCAGTACGCTTGGTTATAGCCAGGATAACGTAAGCCTTGTTGAATTAGTCCCATCATCCCTGAACCATCCATTGAACCAGCAATACCAGGCTCTTCAACTTTTGAGTTGTCGCCTCTTAGACGTGCTGTCATTTTAACCTTATCGTTCAAATGAGATGTCAATGTAACCCGACCAGTATGACGTGAATAGTTGTTGCCAGGCACTATCCCATTCTGACTCAAATATCCGAAAGACGCAAAGTATTGACTTTTTTTCCCTCCTCCATTTAGTGAAAGAGAGTGTCCTGTCTGAAAACCATTACCACTAAAAATATCGTCTACAAACTTTTCGTTTGCATATACATCTGGCATACTGCCATCTTTCATTGCTTGAATGTCATCATCTGTAAATAGCGTTATTCCTTCGGCAATATTCGATAAACGAGCATAGTCCCACGAATCTACGTACTCCGGCAATACTGTCGCTCTATTTACTCCTGCATATCCATTGTAAGAAACTACAACTTTGCCTTCTTTTCCTTTTTTTGTAGTAACCAAAATAACCCCATTAGCTGCCCTCGCTCCATAAATAGCAGCTGTTGCAGCATCTTTTAAAACCGAAACACTTTCAATGTCGTTAGGGTTTAAATCTGTCATATTTCCCGGTATGCCATCAATTAGAACTAGCGCATCGGGGGTTGCTCCAAATGAGCCTACGCCTCTCACACGGATAGTCCCTGTTTGCTCGCCAGGACGCCCTCCTGCTTGTGTAATCGTTACACCCGTCATCTGTCCCGTCAAAGATGAAACGACAGATGATGATACTCTGTTTTCTAACTTCTTGGAATCTATAGATGCAATAGAGCCGACAACGTTCACTTTCTTCTGCGTTCCATAGCCTATCGCAACGACTTCTTCGAGGCCGATGGCGTCGGGTTCCATGCTTATGTTTATCGTTCCTTCCGAACCTACTGTAACCTCATGCGTTTTCATTCCCATGAACGAAAACTGCAAAATTGCGCCTTCAGGAACACTCACCGAGAACTTGCCGTCGACGTCTGTGATGCTTCCTATTGTCGTTCCTTTCTGGACGACTGCAACTCCAGGTATCCCTAGCCCACTCTCGTCAATAACCTTCCCAGTTATTGTTTTTTGCGCATATGCACTGCTAAACAATGCAAAGCACATTACTAAAATCAGAGTAAATTTTCTCATAGACTTTCGCTTTTAAATTATTAAAATATTGGATAAATAAAATGATTAACA
>JBKECH010000047.1:0-17981 GCA_047974415.1 Bacteroidales bacterium
AAATACTAATTCAAAACCAGCATACTCATCTGTGTTAGCATTAAAGTCATCAGTACTAACTTCTATTATTTCATCATCAGGATACAATATATCCTCATTTCTGCACAAGCAAATATGCTGATTAGAAGCGATTACCGCATCCTCTTTATTCGAAAATGCCAAAAATAACACTGGCTCTATAAACACTCCCCGTTTAAGCACTGCATAAGGACGATGAAAACCTTTATTATCTCCGCTCTTTTTATGATTCCTTCAGGGGCAGAACGACCCACGCATTTCACCACAACATCACAAAACTTTGACAAACCGAACGTTAGCCAACACCCCTTGATAACACATACTGGGGATTATATGGAGATTGACTGGGGATTGAAAGCCATGTAAGCCACTAAAATAGAGGCTTTAGTGGAGATTGGATGGAGATTGACCAATGGCGGTTGAATGATAATAAAAGTGCTTGCACGATTGATAACAAGGCGTATCATGGATGCAAGCACTTTTTTTGATGAATGAATGATAACAAAAATGAGTATGTTGTATTCTTTCGGTTTTAGCGACTTTTGAGACTTCCGAAGATGTTTAAACGCTCAAATTCGCCAAAAACAGAATCATCATCATCTAGCATATCCGCTAAATAACTTTCGAATTGATAGCTTTGGGTGTGGTAGTTGACAACAGGCGAATCAATAGGTTCTTCACTCACGAACTTCAATGCCGTTGTTTGGTCTAGCTTACTGCCTTCCAGTATCTGCTGGAGCAGTAAGTTGTAGGTAAATTGCGACAAGCCCACCTGTTTATACTGTGCAATGTTCGACGCATCGGGCAGTTCATCAATGACAATGTGAAGTGTCATTGTGATGGTTCGGCGTTGTTTGATGCCGTTACCTTGCATCGTATAGTCGATGAAAATGGCTGGCATATCGAAGTATTCGTATAATTCTGGATAAAGCGGTTGCGTGCGATATATATCCATGAACGCAATCGACTCTAGTCCGTACTTTTCAAATTGGCTTTTGTTGGCATCCAATAGTTTGTAGAATGCGAGTAGTTGTTTAATCATCTTACTTGTTTAATGCTTGTTCAAACGCTTTTTGAACGTGGTTTAAAATCTTGTTATCTAGTGTTCGGCTTACTCCAATGAACTGCCGTGCTGGTACGGTTAGGTTCATTTGGCGATAATGCGAGCGTACCTTGTGTTCTGCAATCTGCTTGACTGGCACTCTTATACTTCGTCCACTCCGAGTGGTGCGACTATGTGCTTTGCGTCTGTGCGATTTCACACGGTGCTCTGACACTCGTACCTTTTGCCGAATAGTACCACCAAAGTTCTGCAACTCGGCATATTCAGCATCTGTGCCGATGACAATACGCCGTTGATTAGCCATTATCTTTCGGAGGCTTCGTTTCAAGTAGCCAGTCTTTACCAGCTTGGTTCTCGAACTTCGTCCCTTCCGTTTGTATTGCAAAGGCTTCCACGGCTGTGGTGTGCGGTCTAGCCAGTTTTGCACCACAAACCTATCTTTGGAGAACTTTACAGCAATGGCAGCTACTTGCGAGACCATCTTACGTTGAGCAGTTGCCATTTGGTCAATCTGCCTCATCAAACCATCTATTCCTTTTACTTTTGTCATGATTGTTCTGCTGATTGTGCTACTCGCATAAACATATCGGTTAGCCATTGTTCCAACTGTTCTTTGTCCATTTCGTTGATGGATTGATGTGTGGGTGCATAGTCCTTGATGAAACTATCGATGGTTATCGTTAGATTCTTTGTTTGTCCACCTCGCTTTACAGATTGCAAATCGGTGCTGACTTTTGTGTCGACTACTGTTGATGTAGAAGTATCTACGTTCGGGCTTTCGTTTTTTACACCTATAAAGTCATTGTAATAATCTCCACCCATTGCAGCTCTTGCTTCACGTGCTTGCTTCGACAAATCTCGCAAAGCGGTATATATGCCATCATTATAATGATATAGCTCGAAGCCTATTCGTGTTTGCTTGTCATATTGTCGAGAATACCAATTAGGGTCTTTGTATTGTCGGTGTTCATTTAGATTGTCATAATATACTTGACGTGATTGATTGACTTTGCCCATTAATCTATCGAAGGCCTCTGCTGTTAATTTAGTAGGGTTTGCCAGTTCAGGAAATAGCTCTAAAGCTTTAGCTTGTCCATCTGTTTTGAAGTTTTTTTCTAAAGACTCATTGCTTGTAAAAAATTCTTTAACAGTTAGTAACAACCCACTAGCAACCTTTGCCAACCCATTCTTTAACGGCACAAGCTCCCTACCAATATCAGCCAGTATAACCTTCGTCTCGTTCTCCAGCTTCATCGTGATGTAGTTCTCATCGTTTCGTGCAATTTCTAATGCCTTGGGCAATGAAAACTTAGCTTCATCAAAAGATGCGATGGTTTGCTTTAATTGTTCCGATTGGTCGGTTGCTGCCTGAATAAAGGCTATCAAACCCTCGCTACCTGTAAACTGATTCTTGAGGTCGATGAGTTTTTGGTCGCTTGAACCTACCTCACGGAAACGCTTTTGCAATTCCAACAATAACACATCGGCTTGCTTAAATTGGTCATTCACATCAAACATTTCGATGCCTACCTTATTGAATGCGTCCATGGTTGACTTCTTGCTCAAGTCATTGAAGAGCGACTTGGTGAGCGTTGCTGCTTCATCTGCACTTTTCACTTTGGTAGTGAAGATAGAAAACAATTTATTCGCAGCGTTGAAGTCTTGTTTTGCCGATGTGGCAGCACCAGCATAGACCGACTGCACATTTGCTAATTCATCGAAAGTAGTAACTCCGGTTTTGACGGTTGCAAATGCCGAGCGGTTGAACTCATCGAGCTTGCTGGCATCAAAGCCAAAGTTAGCCATCGCCTTTGCTGTTCCTGCGATGTAGTTGTTAAAGTCGACTTGCATCAACTGCGCAAACTCTCCTTGCTTGCTGACGATTGCGTCCACTTCTCCACCAAACTTTCCTGTAGTCGATTGCACATCAAAGAATGCCGTTGCTGCCTTGGCATGGTCAAAACCGTTGTCCAAAGATGTCCGCTTAATCATTCGTTCTAAGCCATTCATTACAGGCGCGCTCTTGTCTATGTTCAGCATCTGCAACTCACGCCATGCGTAGCTGAAGCGTTTGGATTCGGCACTGGCTTTGCTCAAGCCTACAGCCATTGCACCAACGCCTGCTACTACGGCGGTTATCGGATTGGCTAATGCCGTGAATGCTGCACCCACTTGTGGCACTTCGTTGCGAATAGTTGCAAGATTGCTGATGGTGCATGTCCGCAGTCTATCCAGCCGACCTTGCATGTTATTGGTGGAGCGTATCACTTGCTGCCGTGCTTGGCTCAAGCCCGATTTCATTTTATTGTCCAGCTCTAAAATAAGCTGTAATTTGGAGGTTGCTGTTCCCATGTATCAAATTTTGTTGTAAGTTTGCAGTATAAATGATGAGCGTTTATAGTTTAGGGCAATCCATAGGCACCCCGAGCGAGACCCCAATATCCTTCACAGGACTTCGTGGCGCGTCCTTCATTTGTAAATAGAGTTGACTGTTTCAGTTAGCTCTATTTTATTAATAGCCCAGTTCTAATATTCTGCTCATTGGCTTTCATTGCATACCATGTTTTAATTTCTAAATGTTCCTCTGTGATGCTAGTATCTACAATAAGAGCCTTATCCTTGTAGAATTTAATGAACCTAATTTGTTGTTGATTCTCCTTCTCTTTCTCTCTCAACAATACTTCGGAAGGTTCTTTCAGTATCTCCGCAATGTGTGGAAAAAGGCGATGCCTGTTCTCCGACTCCTTCACATATTTTCCTTTAGTGTGTTGCTTAAACGCTTTCTCTTTTAGCACCAGCTTTCTCTTTAGGTAATCTTCAAAACCCATTGCTTTGTAATCGTATTTCCCAGCATCATCCACAAACAATTCGTCTACATTTTCGGGCGTTATCGTCGCATCTAGCCTTAGCTTGTCAAGGCTTGGTTTCAGTTCGCTCCATGGCTTCAATCCATAGTCTTTATAAGTATAGCTGTTGATGTTTTGCGTATTACCATCTAGCTGGTTGATGTATATTTGATTCTTGCAGAACACTTCGCCAGTCTCGGCGCGGTTGACGGCAAACTGCTCTTTCAGCTTATCGGTTGGAAAGATGAGGTTCACGCCCTGTTTGCCACTCATTAAGTCCGCTTCCGAATGCTCTACCGACTGTATGCCCTCGCATCGGCAACGATAGCCATTGGGAGGGAACAGGCTTCGAGCTTCCTTGTCGTCAAACTTGAAAACACGACCGTCCAAAGCTTGATGTTCGGGGCGCACGTGCGAATCGCCCACGGTGTGATATTGCCATGTATCGATGTCGTTTTTCTCACGGATAAACTCCATATACCTTGCCGAGTTCTGCCCAACTGCCAACGCAAAATCACGTTCAACAGATAGATAGGTTTCATTGAAGTTCTGGTTTATTTTCTTCGCCTCTTCTATGAAATCAGCTTCGGAGCGTATATTTAGTTTCTCCTTGTCAATCAACAGTTGGTTGAGCATCATCACCTCGGCACGTCCTTTGGCTTCGGAGAATTGAAAAAGGTTCATCTCCATAGCTGCCAAACAACGGTTATCGGGAGCGTTCCAATCCACCGATAGCCTATCATCACCCCAACCGTCAAAGAGCATGTTGCGCAGACTTTCTCCCACTGCCTTGCCTTTCAGCAGGCGTTCTCGTTCGGCATCGCTAGTTTGTTCCTTATATAAGTAGTGCGCAATCTGCTCATCAAAGCCATTCAGCTGGTCAAGCAAAGATTTGTTGATGCTCGAAGCCGTTGGCAAACAATGCTCGCAAGTTTCATATTCGGGCAAACGGACTTGGCTAGCCATCGCAACCGCCCCCATTGCAATGGCAGGATTAAAATTTATGGGCGTACTTGGTGCGTTCTCCTTGCGTTTGATGATAGGAATATTGAAGGTTTTGCCTACCCATTGGTCGTCAAGTTCATATTTGTCCGCTGCTTGATTGACAATGCTCCAATGCTCCAGCAAGCTTAGTTCTTCGGTTTCGTCAAATTGGAAGTCCATTGTTTCGGGATTGATTGGGAAACCTAAACGTTGGAGAACAGGGAACAGCTTGCCGTTAACCACAAAGCGAATGAAACGCTTATCGGCTGTGGCTATCTTTTCGCTAGTCCGTTCGTGAACCTCGCTTTGACTGCGTGAACTACCGTCATCGCTCACCATTGTTCCGCCTAAAATTCGCTTAGACATCTGTGCATCGTGAAACGTCAATTGCCCATCATACACACCGTTGCTGTTTGAACTAGACATCTCGTGTAGCTGTACTGTCGTGCCAGTAGGCAATATACCTTGCGCTGCTTCGCCCATTTGTTTGAGCATCGCCTCGATGCGTGGAATATCGTTCTTGTTGGCTGTGGTAGCGGTGATGAGAGGCATACCGAAACGTTCGCCAAACTCTGCCCACGCTTGCATCGCGTTCTTTTTCCATATCACATTGGGCATAATATCGTTCACGATACCAAAGCTAGAGCGATGCTGAACCTCTACCACATCTGTTTGCGTTGAATAATCAATAAACTTATCGCCAGAGACCTCGGTATAAATGCGTTTAAACTGCGGACAAACATTCCGTCGAGGCAATAATGAAAGTGTAGGCACATCGCCATTTTTCAGCACTTGAATGATGTTGTACTTATAGAATATCGCATCTTGCACCGCATCAATAAAGTCAAAAAACCATTCTTTGTCTAACAAGTTGGTTTGCTCCAGCAATTGTTCGCCACTTTTCTTGTCAATCACATAGAAGCGATGGCTGGTGGTTGACATCTTCCGAATATCAATGATGGACATAAGGTGAGCATCGGTGGTGTCATCATACAAATCTTGCATAGCGTACCAGCGAGGGTTTTCTACATCCTCCGCCATTTGAACATTGTCTCTCCACGCTTGGATGTGTTTTCGACTTCTGTCTTTATACTCTCCCACAATTTGCTGGATGATCCCCAAGTCCTTTTGTGATAGCTTTGGTGTTGTGCTTGCACTAAATGCTCGTATGCTTGCTTTTATTCTGTCTGAAATATTCATGTTTTTGTAATAATTTGTATTATCCTATCGTGGATTTCGTCCACTTTATTTGTTTTTGCTAAAAACCAAAGTCGGATTTGCTCCCCTAAGTTCTTTTGATGGAAAACCAAAGTTGGATTTTGGTGTCCACACTTGTTTTGACTGAAAACCAAAGTTGGTTTTGCCTTCTTTAAGTTGTTCCGAACAAAATCCAAGTTAATACTTGTGGTTGTTCAGTTCTCTTCCCCACAATCTAACATCGGACACAGCCTCCCCATCTTCATCTACTATCTCTGGAAGATTAGCCGATGTGTTCCCATTGCCCACATCTTTCAACCAGTCAATTGCATCTTGATAGCGGTCTTGGCGATGCTGCGGAATATCCTTCGACCCAGTTTGACTATACAAATGATAGAGCGCAATATCAATGGTAATGGTTACTATCCATTGGTCGCGTTGGTCGGGCTCGCCAGCTTCGATAAATATCAAGTCGCAATCATATCGCTTGCCAATGCGGTTGCGTATTTGGTCGGTCGCTGTTTGTTCTGCTCTTACGAGTTTTGCCGATACATACCAATCATCGGGAGATGTAAGCAGTCGCATAATCTCACGTTTGATTTGCATATCGTAGTCGGGTTCTGTAATAAATCTCATCTTAAAATCTGTTTTGCCTCAAGCTTTCACGTGAGACTGTTTTTACTTCAAATTGCTCTACAAAGGTTACTTGGTTTAATTCAGCAATGGCAGATTGCAAAGCATCTGGACCATCATCGTTTGCTCCACTTCCTTTCTCAAAAGCCAGTATTTGGTCTATCAAATTGACTTGTCCGCTGTTTTCCTTCTCGGCTTCGTTGAAAAAAACATTAAGGCGCTCAAAATGCCCCGACATACTTTCCACACGGTCATACTTTCCAGCCTTGCTTTTCTTGTCAGCAACTACAGGGATATAATAGCCTCTGTTGTCGCCCTCTTCGTCAAAGTCATTCACAAACTCATCTTGTGCAAACAAGCCCTCAATCTTATAGGCAATGGAATGTTTATGCAAGTTTCTATCTTCGTATAGATTGTAGAGCCAATTGGCACACAATGCCCTCGATGTTTGTCGAACGTAGGCGTGTATGACATGGAACTCACGCTTGATTTTACCAACCAGTACCAGAGCTTTGTAGTCGCCTTTATCTTTGTATGATAAATCGCCGTAAAGTATCAAAGCATCATAGCGAGCCAATGGCAACATCTTCTTGTGCTGTATCCATTCGGGTTTGAAAACAGCACCATCCACCAATGGTGTACACATGTATTCACGCATCCACGAGCGATATGGCGTAGCTGTCTTTTTTGCCTTCCAATATTCGGCAGTGTACTTTGCCGACCACGATGGAGTAAACTCATCGTCCAGTACGGCAGGAATGCAATAATAATAGTATGGCTTAGGCAAGTTATTCGCCCTAGCATCTTTGTTGGCTACCTTCGATAACTCAATCAGCTTTGCCATCAATGAGTTCTTGTGGATAAGGTTATTATTGAACACAAATCGTTCTTTTCCCTTATCAAAACAGCCCCACAAAGTACCTGTAATATAGTCGATGCCCTCACGGATGAGGCGGTCATTGTTACAACGTTTGAGTGTATCAATATCATCACATACAATATAGTCGGGGCGATGCTCTCCATGTCGCAAACCTCTTGGGTCTTGTCCGAAGCCCAAAGCGTGGAAGTGTACACCACTGCCAGTTGTGAAGTTGCCTTCGCTCCAATCGCCCATCTTAAATTGGTTGCCATAATCATTCTTTAGGCGGTTGTTATGCTTGAGGTTTGCTTGCACATCAGCCAACAAACGCACCGCCTTTTCGTAGTTTTCGCCAATGATAAGCAGAAACCATAACTCCTTTTTAGCGAACACTAAAAACAAAGGAATGCCCAATACAGCATGTACCGACTTCGCACCTGCTCGGTAGATATTGAGCAAAGCTTTCAGCACAGGGTTGTTGGTAATATCTCTTGCAATTGTCTTGTGATAGTCGGCACACTCACAAGTCGCATATTCGGGGAAATAGTACTCAAACCAATCGGTATAACTAGATTCCAGTCGCTTAATGCGTGCCAGCTTTTGAGCTTGCGTTTCGTGTATGTTGATAGATGTTGCTTTTTGTATTCGGCTGGCATGCTCTTCATACTCTCGCAGTAGCCTGGCGTGGTTAATTACCATTTTCTTGTCCTATTTTATAGATTAGAAAACCCTTGTGATGCTTGGTCATTTTGGCAGCAATCTTTGGGTCTATCATACTCAGCCAATTGTCAAATTCCATAAACACATCCCTACAAGTAGCAGGGCTAGCCTTTTGCGACATGTAGTCGTAGGCTTTCATAATCTTGCTTAGCGAATCGGCATCGATGGGTTTTATCAGATTGCCTTCCTCATCTTTTCGCTCTTCTCCTTTGGTGATGCGTACCGCTTCACTCAATAGCAGTTTTTTGAACTGTGTCGGACCAGTGTCGAACAGGTTTTTAGTTTCGTCCCACTTTGCTTGGTCTCTCCATGCGGTGATGGTTTTGGGGTCTCTCTCCAATGTTTCGGCAATGGCTTCAATTGTCCATTTGCGTTCGCAGTATAGCATTTCTGCATGGCTCTTCTCCGCAGGTGTTGCTCTTCGTACTTGTTTCTTCGTCATAGCGTTCAAATTATATTTCAAAAATAAATAGTAGTACGCCAAAGGGGCAAATTCTCCGTAAAAGAGCTTTACGATTCTGTAAAGCCCTTTTATGATTTCATAAAGCCCTTTTACGGAGAATTTGCTTTGTAAAAAACGACGGTGTAGTTTCGCAGATGTAATGATGATGCGAGATAAGCGAGGGCGACCGTGTGTTTCTGTTTACTCATAATGTGTGTTGGTCACCCTCGTCTCGCTTTTATAAGAGAAAGTAATGCGTGTAAAGTATATCAATAAAACAACAGTCGAAATCAAGCTATATGGAAACATCGGAGGGTGGTTTGCTAATGGTGAAACTATCAGCGATGTTTTGGATAGTTTGGAAAAGGAAGGTGTAATAGATGTAACTTTTCGGATGCACTGTTATGGCGGTTCTGTGATTGAAGGAGATGTTATAGGAGGGGCTATTGCTCGCTCAACTATGGATATCAAAATCATTATCGATGGCGTTTCTGCTTCTATGGCTTGTATGGTGTTGCCTTATCTACCAAAAGAGAAAATCAGCATTGCTGAAAATGGCTGGGGCATGATACACTGCCCGCGAAAAACAACACAAGGTACAGCCAAGCAACATTTGGAAGCTGCCCATATGCTACTGAAGATAGAAGGCAACTTCGTGAAGACATTAGCAAAGCGTACAGGCAAGGCGGCAGACGAAATCAAAAGTGAATACCTCGATAGTGCCGACCATTGGCTTACTGCAGATGAAATGATTGCAATAGGTTTGGTTGGCTCAAAAGTAGAAGCCATTGCTGATGTGGCAAAACTAGACAAACAGCGAGTATCCGAAATGAACGAAGAAGAGATGTATGCGCTGTTCACGGCATGGGCTACAGAAGAGAAATCTCAATTTAAAGACGATAATATGAAAAAAGAGTTGATTGAAGCCTTGAATTTACAGGGCTTATCTGCGGAAAGCTCGGACACTGCAGTCATTGCAGCAGTGCAAAGCAAACTGAACGAGCAAAGCAAGCGATTAGAGGCTTTGGAGAAATCGCAAAAGGAAGCACAGGCATCTGCTATCAAAGCAGAACTTGACCGTGCGAAAGTACCTGCTAAAAAGCGTGCAACCTATGAAGCGATTGCTCAAAGCAATGGCATTGAAGCATTGAGAACTATTCTTGAAACGGCAGCACCTGCAGGTGTTCAAACACCGCTTGTTGAGCAAATTGTTGCACAGGGCAAAGTTGGCGCAGCTGATGCAAGTGAAGATTGGAATTGGTATCAAGCCAATGCAGTTAAGGAATTAGAAAAAATGCAAGTAGAGAACCCAGACCAATTCATAGCGCTATATACAGCTGAATATGGTTATGCACCTACTATTTAATAACCTCAAAAACTAGAACATGGCAGTTTATAGAGAAATTTGGACGAAAGAAGTCATTAAGGGTTTAGGCTTGAAGCTTAAAGATACCTTTTTGGATGGAGTCCCTGACAAGTCGCAGTATGTAACAGGCGATGATGAAGCGCAGGTTATCCACAGCACCTTCTTCGGAGTGCAACCCGAAGTGTTAATTAACAACAATACTTACCCTTTAGGAATACAGGAGTTGCATGGGCAAGATGTACCTATTATATTGGATAAGTACCAAACAAAAGCAACGCCTATCACTGATGATGAGTTGCACGCTTTGGCGTATGACAAGATTGCAACAGTGAAAGAATCGCATGTTGATGCTATTGCAGCTAACCGCTTAAAAAAGGCTATCCACGCTTTTGCTCCTGCTACAAACACTACAAAAACACCAATCCTAACTACATCTGGAGATGCAGATGCTACAGGTTTGCGTAAGCGTTTGGTGTGGGAAGACATCATTGCGTTGCGTCAAGCCTATGCGGATGCAGACATTCCAATTGAGAATCTGCGTTTGGTACTTTGTTCTGATCACGTGAATGACTTGCTTTTGCAAGATACTACATTCAAGCGCTCATATGCTGATTTTAAAGGTGGTGTCATCACAAATCAACTTGGTTTTGAGATTAGAGAGTTTTCTCACAACCCATACTTTGATGCAATCAGCAAAACCAAACTAGCATTTGGAGCGTTGCCAACGGCATCGGCACGCCAAGCATCGGTATGTTTCAATGTGAAGTTAGCACGTAAAGCAACAGGTAAGACTACAATGTATTACAGCGATGCTAAGACTGATCCTTTGAACCAACGCAACTTGGTTAACTTCCGCAACTACTTCATCGCATTGCCTTCTATCAACGAAGCAATCGGTGCAATCGTTAGTGATTCACAATAGCATAAAACCAACTAGAGACATGAAGATAACTAAAGTAATACAAGCACAAGCCAACAAGCTGATGGAAAAACATCAGCTAAAGGCTGTGTTTGTGAACAACAAAGGAGAGTTCTTCACAAAAGAAAACCAGGCTGGCAACTCCGTTAGCGGCAACAAAAAACAGTATGTGCGCATCGAGGCGAAAGCCTCGGAAACCAACAAAGAATCAATTGAAGAAACCACTGAATTAAAAAAAATATGAGTTTAAGAGGACTTGAAATATCAGAAGGACGCATCGGGCAAAACGTAGCCGGAGACGGTAGGGAGTATGGACTCATAGGGAACGGTGTAGCAGTTCCCAACAAACTGGAACTTGATACCGCCTACACTTTGCGCCGGCTGTCTGATGCTGTGGCTATCGGAATTAACGAAAACTACGACAAAACCAATGAAGTGAACCTCTACCGACACATCAGCGAGTTCTACCGCCGTGCCGCAGAGGGCAAGAAACTTCATATCATGCTCGTGAGTAAAACCACTCTGCCAACTGCAATGACCGAAAAGGCTAAGCTATTAGCCTTAGAAGCAAACGGCAATATATCAGATATGGCCTTTGCTTTCAACCCGGCAAGCAATTACACCGAAACACAACTTGACGGCTTTAACGCCGATGTGCGCGGAGCTATTGCCCCCTTGCAAGCATTTGCCGAATGGGCAGATAGCAAAGATATGCCATTGCACACTATACTAGAGGGTAGAGCTGTGAGCGATGAACTATCCGGACTAACAAACCTGCGAGATTTAGAAAACCACTTCACAAAAGTTACGCTCGTAATCGGCCAAGATTATAACTATGCCCATGCACTAAGTTGGGATTTAGGGAAAAAGTTTGCCGATGTAGGAACGTTCCTTGGCGTAATTGCATCACAGCCGTGGAACCGGAACCCCGGTGAAGTAGAAACGCAAAACCTAAGCAGCAGCACATTAAAAGTGTGGGAAGTGGGCGGATTATCAAACCATAAACGATATGTGGAAGTAGAAGGCGAGCTAGAAACATTGAACGACAAAGGCTATGTATTCCCCATCAAATACCAAGGGCTTTCGGGCTATTGGTGGAATGATGGCCATGTGTGTTCGCCTATCGTATTAGATGCCCAGGGCAACATGAATCAACACATGATTTATTACAGCCACACCATTGACGAATCTAAGCGAGCTCTGCGAGCTGCATTCTTGCCAGAACTAAAAAAACCTGTAGAGCTTGAAAAAGGACGGCTGCCCCTCGGAACTGTGGGTTATTACAATGCGCTAGGCAATAATAAAGCTTTCGAGCCGTTTGCTAATAAACATCGGATTTCGGAGGGTAGAACAACGGTCGATGCAGCAAGTGATTTGCTAATTGAAAAGGTGTTGAATGTAGCATTTGAAGTAGTGCCAACAGGAATGATTGGAGTAATTAAAGGAACGATTAATCTTAAAAACGCATAAACAATGGCAAGAATAAGACGAATGAGCGAGGTGTATAGCTCTGGAGATGTTTCGGTAACCATTGCCGGACTGGTTGATATAAACCCCTCGAGCATAGAATATAATGTATCATACGACCACACATACCAACGAGGATTGAAGCGAAAACCAAGAGGATGGCGCATGGGAGCGCAAAACATGGACGCAAAAATTACACTTCCACTTGATGTAGTTGCAGAACTGGAACGCATTGCCCCAGATGGCGACATTGCTAAACTAAGACCATTCCCAATAAATATCGTATTCCCAAATACAGAAAACGAGTTGATAATGGATTACGTCTATGCCAAATTCACAGGAAACGGCCGAAGCGTTACAGCCGATGGAGAACTAGAAAGAGAAATGGAACTATTCCCCTTAGACATCAAAATGAATGTAACTAATATTTAAACCAAGTTCAAACCAAGTTCAAACCCCATTTGAAAACAATTTAAAACAAACAAAAATGCCAGAAGAAAAAAAAACCAATCTGCCCAAGGGCATAACTGCCGAAATGATTGTCAGTGCAAAGGCTAAGCATGGCGATGACAAAGTAAAGCTGATGGAGTTAATTCCCGAAGATGCGACAAAGGATAAGTTGACCGTCCTTGCTTGCGCTCCGTCTCGCAAAGTAATTGGGCAGTATCGCCGTTTCATCGATGCTGACCCAATGAAAGCAGATGAGATTATTGTCAAGGCTTGTGTGTTGTCGCACAAAGAAACGGTGCTGGCAGATGATGCACTGTTTAACGGTGCAAAATTAGGCATCTTGCAGATGATGCCAGTTTGTGAGGCAGTTATAAAAAACTTATAGAGCGACTGCCGTCTATCCCCTCAATTGGAGATAGTGGCAGTTGCACACTGGAAGAGTTAACGCCTCAATACAATGCAATGATACGTTTCTTCTTCAAGGAGAACCCCGACGATTTAGACGATTATGAATACGCCATAAGAGTTAAAGAACTCACTTGGCTAGCCAATGAAGGCTTTTTGAAAGGCACAGTATTATGATGATAGATGTAAAGTCAAGGCTTATCACCGCCTTTGGCTACTTTGCTTCGGTGGGGCTTAGTCGGGTTAGCAACGATGGGCTGAATGTGAAAAAGAATCCCGATGATACCTACGGCTTAGAGGGCTTTGATATGCAGGAGAGCAATATGGATGAGGACGAAGTGGAGTTGTACCTCGATGATGAGTCGAAACATTACTTTTTTGCATATCGCTCGCTAGGCTTGGCATCAAAAAAGGAAGTCTTTGCAACACCTCCGATGCTCACCTTTCGCAGAAAGAAACGCCTAGTGGTGTCGGTCATTGACAATACGGACACCGAAGTGGTGGAGCGTTATGGCACAGAGCCATGGGAAATCACTTGGAAGGCATTGCTCATCGACATGGAAAATCACGTATTTCCTTTGGACAAGATGGAAAGCATCAACGAAATGTTTGAGCAAAATGCCATTTGGAACGTGTCGAGCGTAATCCTCGGAGCAGTGAACGTATCAGCAGTGTATATAAAAGATGTGGAGATAAGTTTTGTGGAAGGTTATGAAGATACCATTGCCTACACGCTCACTCTTCGAAGCATCAAACCATTGAGTTATCAATTAGTAAATCAGAATTAAAAAGATGAAATCATTATTTATTGCCATGTTACTATTCTTAAACATGTGCGCTCAAGTAACTTTGGGCAACATTCAACTGAACAGTATCTGTTCATTCTCGATTGATGAGAATATTCAGAATTTATCGAACACCGCAACGGTGGTTATCCCTCATAACTATGCAGCATTGCAGGGTAAGGACATCCTGGAAGAGTTCAATGTGGGCGACCAAATGACCATCAAGGCTGGTTATGATGATGTGCTACACCTCGAGTTCAAAGGTTACATAAAGGAGGTTGCAGCAGACTTCCCGCTGGTAATTACCTGTGAAGATGAGAGCTACAAGCTACGGCAGAACAACCTAGTGGAAAGTTATCGGACTACTACACTCAACGAAGTACTAACTGACATCCTCCCCGATAATATCAGCTTTGAATGCCCCAACATGAACCTCGGTCGCTTCATTATTGACAATGAAAGCACCTATCAAGTGTTGAAGCGAATTAAAGAGGATTATGGATTGTATTCTCGTTTGAAAGACGATGTTTTGCACGTCAATCTGCGAGACCTTACACCGCAATTTGAAGCACACAGCTATGTGTTGAATCCAGCCGAACTTCCAAACATGGTCAAGCGAAACAACTTGAAGTATCGGCGCAAAGAGGATTATCAATTGCGTGTAAAGGTTACATCATTGCAAACCAACGGCAAGAAAACGACCGTCGAAGTTGGCAGTAAAGATGCTGATGCTTCGCTCATGCAGATTACTTATCCAGGGAACTACTCCGAAGATGAATTGCAGAAATATGCAGAAGGAATTTACAACGGTCGATGTTACGAAGGTTATTCGGGAACAATCACAGGCTTTGGCTTGCCGATCGTCCATGCTGGCGATACGCTAGAGATAGCCGACCGAGACAAACCCGAACAAGAACCAAAGCGATACATGGTAGAGCGTGCGGTCATTACTTACAACGAAACGTCAGGCTACTCTAGGGAGTGTACGCTAAGTTACAAGGTAAGTTGAAAGATTGAATGCTGCGCTGTTGTTTTGTTCAACTCTTCAACCATAAACCTTTAAACTAATAAATATGAGTTCTGCTGTTGAAGCAATCAAGCAAGCAATGGAAAAGTCGCAACGGTCAACACGCATCACACAAACGAAGCTTGGCAAGATAGAGAGCGTTGCAGGTTTTACTTGTGAAGTGTCGTTTGAGGATGCGCCAACCTTGCACGATGTGCGACTTCTAGCTATTGAAGATGAGATAAGCAATTACACGATAGTTTATCCACAGGTCGGCTCATTGGTGCTAGTTGGAATCATCGAGGATAACCGCACCGATGCGGCGATTATCAAGTGTAGCGAGATAGACTGCACAGTGGTAACGATTGGCGAAACAAGTTGGACGATTGATAAGGACGGTTGTAGCTTGCAGGGAAAAGGAGAAAGCTTGGTGGATGTGCTTTCGGACATCATCACAGAGATAAAGAAAATCATAGTCGTTCAAGGAACGTCGCCCGATTTACCAGCTTTGACTGAAATAGATGGAAGGCTAAAAAAGATATTGAAGTAATGGCACTAGACAAAGTAACATTAGAAAGCACTTTGAAGAGCATCTTTGATGGTGTTTCTCCCGATGCAGCAGGTGAAACAGACCCTGCAAAGCTTAGGAAACGAATGGCTAAAGAAATGACAGATGCCATAGCCACATTTGTAAAAAGTGGAGAGGTAACAGTGGCAAGTGGAATTGCAGTGAGTACAACAGGAACGGCAACTGCCCAAACAGGAGCTACCACGTCAACAGGTAAAGGAACAATAAGCTAAAGGCAATGGACGCAATACTACTGGATGATAATTACGATGTGAAAATTAGGCCAATCCGAGATACTTCGGGCAAAATAGTGTCGGGCTTTGAAATAGGCAACATCGACTATCAGCGTGCTGCGCTCATCATTGATAGCGAGAAAGGCGAATTTAAAGCGTATCCAACATGGGGTTTTGGCGTGCAAAAGTATCTGCGTTCCGTGCCAAACATCACACGCCAACGCTTCATCACCGAGCTAAAGAACGAACTAAAATCAGATAACATCAACATCAAACTTACGGTAGGCAGGAACTTGAAAGAGTTTGAAATAACAATACAATAAATGGAAACCCAAGTATGGATACTTACAAGCGTAGTCGGTGTATTTATGAGCATCTTTTTGATACTGTTTAAAAGTTGGATGACCGACCAAAAGACACAGCAAAAGGAGATTGTGCAAAGCTTGAACGACCTTCGAGAAACGCTCATCAAGGAGCAAGCGCAGGTAAAGACGCTTTTTGATAACAACATCAACAGGCGTGAAGAGATACGAGAACTAGACAACCGCCTTACCAAAGTGGAGAAACATCAATACCTATGTGGCAAATGCGTGGAATGGCCAAAAGAAGATTAATATGAGACTATCAAAAAACTTTACACTTGACGAATTACTACACAGCGATACGGCTGATAGCTTAGGTATTCGGAATACGCCCAGCAAGGAGGTAATTGTCAACCTACGCAATTTGGTGCGCAATGTATTGCAACCAGCAAGAGAACAACTCGGTTCGGCAATACGAGTAAACAGCGGTTTTCGTTGCGAGGAACTCAACACGGCAATCAAAGGAGCAAAGCAATCGCAACATAGGAAAGGCGAAGCTGCAGACCTCGATTGCAAAAACAATGCAAAGCTGTATAACATCATCAAGGATAACTTAGATTTCGACCAATTGATTTGGGAAAAAGGAGATGACAGACAACCTGCGTGGGTACATGTATCGTTCAAAGCATCAGGAAATAGAAAACAACTACTAAGAATAAGATAATGGCATTACTTGGAAAACTATTCGGATCTGACAAGGCACTGGACAAGGTAGCTAGTGGCGTGGACAAAGTATTCTTCACGCAGGAAGAACGTGCGGAACAGTGGCTTGACACATTGAAAGCATACGAACCATTCAAGCTGGCTCAACGTCTCATTGCACTCATCGTTACCTGTGCTTACATCTTCGTATTTCTATTGTGTGCGGTGATGATGTTTCTAGGCTTGTGGTTTGACAAGTTGGTGGAGCATTCAAAGCTGATTGTAGAATGGAATAACGACACGCTAGGGCTACCTTTTGTACTCATCGTTTCGTTCTATTTTGCAGGCGGAATGGCAGAAGGCATAATCCAGAAATACAAGAAAGGGAAATAAGGCGATATGAGGGCATAAGTTCAAGTATTGGCATTATTCCCTATAAAAAATAATTGACACGAATTTAAACACGATTTAAACGGCAATATGGCAAAGTATAGAGTATCCGAAAAGCAATCATTATTAGACATCGTCATCCAGCTTAGCGGTTCTATGCTCGAAGCCGTGAACTGGGCTAATGCAAATGACTTGTCTTTGACTGATGATCTGCTCCCCGGGCAGGAAATAGAACTTTCAACCGTTGGCGATGCGGACATTGCAAATTACATGAAAGCACGAAACATTGTTCCAGCTACAGCAAGGAGCGCAGAGGATGAGATAATAACCGAAGAGAACGAAGGTATTGCTTACTGGGAAATTAACGTAGATTTTGTAGTACAATAAGAGATATGGCACGCACAATAGCAGAAATTAAAACAGAGATGACCAACAGCTTCATAGCAGATATTACGGTAATCGAAAAGTACGAACTTGAAGAGGGTAAAACCTTCGAGCAGCAGTTTTCGAAAGTGAGCCTTGAATCTATACTATTCTATATAGTAGCTGTAGCAGTTTGGACGTTGGAAAGCCTGTTCGAACTACATTCAAAAGATGTTGATGATAGGCTATTGCAATTGATTCCG
>JBKECH010000018.1:0-48462 GCA_047974415.1 Bacteroidales bacterium
ATGAATTTATTTTGAAGATGCTTGTTCATGCTTAGCGGAGGAACTTTATGCCGATTGTCTTCGAAGTTGTTGATGTGCCCAGCGTTGCAAATAGGGGTGCGAAAGTGCTTATCTAAAAATGTCCGTCTTAATTTCTGATTTTTGGATATATATCCACGCCACACTAGCACATCCTTTTTGTTTTGATATGCTATGGGGTCGTTTATAAATACAAAATGACGGCGTTTATCTAAGTTGAGAATTACCGAGTTCTGGTTGTTGTCGGCAATGGGGCGACTTTTTACAATGCTTGGCGTTTCAGGAATGTGGATAACATCGCCAAATACATAGTCAAAGAGTGCAGTTGTTTTAAAAAATCTGAGAAGAGGTTTTAAATCAAGGAAATATGCAGACGGCTTGGCATATCTAAACTGTTTGTCGTATGTGCAGTTGTCTGACAATTCGACCTCCTTGTCTAGTTTACAGTAATAGTTTACACGCTCATCTATATAATTCTTGTCGAACAAAGAGAGATGCTTCGCGATATAATCTGAGGCATCAGCATAAAAAAACTTAGGCGCAAAACCTTTTGCTAGATTGGAAATGACATATAGAACTTTAGCCTGTTTTGAGGACATGATTCTTCTTTTATAGTATGATAGAAATTGCTAAAACAAACACTTAAAAACGCGAACAATATGTTGATTTTCACGCGTCATGACTAGCGAAAATGCGACTTTCGCTAGTCATGAAGAAAACCAACGTTGGGTGTAAAAGTAAGGAATTATATGAAGTATTGCAAATACATTTTAGAGAGAAAGTATACTCTCATAAACAATAGTCTTGAATTTGTGCCGTATTAACAGGACTTCTATGTTCAATATTTTGTATTAGGCGCATACGTATATTCTGTTTTTCAGTTAGGTGTCGAAGTGTTGTGTTTTTTGGAATTATTATTTCCTTTCTAATACTATCCCTGTTCTACTCGGAAGATAAAGCATCAGATAACCATGCTCGTTGGTATGATAGTCAATACTTTCGTCTATCCTGCCATGTCCGCCAAATTCTGGAGAGTCGCTGTTAAGCTCAATTCGATACTTCCCTTGTTGTGCAGGCACTCCATAGTCAGTGAATGAGTTATTAGGGTTGAAATTGAATATGAACAAGGATAATCCTCGGCTGATGACCATAATTTGGTCTGTTTCGTGTCCAAACTCCCAGTTTAGCTCAAGTTCTGCAAGCAGATCTCGTCTTCTGAGATAATTTATCATTGCATTGTCAAATTTCAATAAGTATTCAAAGCGCAATTCTGGATTTTCGGATATGCTCCATATTCGGCGAGCATGTTTGTACGACCAGTCGTTTCCGTCTCTTGGGAAATCAATCCACTCTGGATGTCCAAATTCATTGCCCATAAAGTTGAGGTAGGCTCCTCGTGCTGTCGATGCCGTTACTAGGCGTAGTATTTTGTGCAGGGCTATTCCTCTGTCTATCACTGCATTTTCTTGGTCTTTGCGCATGGCGTGATAAATCTCTTTATCGACCATACGGAAAAAAGTTGTTTTGTCGCCCACCAGAGCCTGGTCGTGCGATTCCACGTAGCTTACCAATTTTTCGTTAACTCTGTGCGACACTAGTTCGCCAAATATTTGCCCCATGTTCCATTGTTCGTCGCTCTTGTGCTTGAGCAGTTTTATCCAATAGTCAGGAATACCCATTGCCATGCGGTAGTCGAAGCCCACTCCGCCGTCGTCCACAGATATCGTCAACCCTGGGAGCGCGCTTACTTCTTCGGCTATGCTTATGGACTCGGGATTTAGCTCTTTCATCAGTTTATTTGCAAGTTGAAAATACACTAGTGCGTCGATGTCGAGGTTTTGATTGAAATAGCTTTCGTAGCTACCAAAATCCATACCCAGCCCATGGTCATGATAAAGCATACTTGTAACTCCATCGAAACGGAAACCGTCGAACTTAAATTCTGTAATCCAATATTTTATGTTGGACAGCAGGAAGTGTATTACCTGATTTTTATTGTAATCGAAACATAGCGAGTCCCATTGACGGTGTTCACCTCTGTCGCCTCCATGAAAGAACTGATATTTTGTACCGTCGTAAGCGCCTAGACCTTCTATTTGATTCTTGACAGCATGCGAATGAACAATATCCATTATCACTGTAATGCCACGGTTGTGAGCTTCGTCTATCAAGGCTTTTAGTTGGTCGGGAGTGCCAAATCGCGACGAGGGAGCAAAGAAACTCGACACATGGTAGCCAAAACTGCCGTAATAGGGGTGTTCCATTATTGCCATAAGCTGAATAGCATTATAGCCGTCTTCTATTACCCGAGGTAATATATTCTCCCTAAATTCATCGTAGGTATGTACTCGTTCTTCTTCGCCTGACATTCCAATGTGGGCTTCATAAATAAAAAGAGATTTTTCTTTTCTTTTGAAGTTGATGTTTTTCCAATCGTATTTCTTTTCAGGGCTCCATACTTGAGCGTTGAAAATTTTCGTTTCTTCGTCTTGGACAACTCTCTGTGCCCATGCTGGAATACGTTTGCCGTAGCCTCCATCATGCCAATGCATTTCAAATGCATAGAGATCGTTATGCTTTAGTGATTCTTTGGGTAGTTTCAGCTCCCACGATTCGTTGCCAATGTGATTTAGTCGATATTCTTCGCTTGCGGTCCAATTGTTGAACGAACCGACGAGGTAAATTGCCGTAGCATTGGGCGCCCAATCTCTGATTATCCATCCGCTTGCTGTTTCATGCAAGCCAAACCAAAGGTGTCCATTGGCAAAGCTACTTAAATTATTACCTAGATCTTGAGTCAGCATCAGTTCTTTTATGTCTGACGAGTTATTCCAAGCACTTACAAACCACTCAAAGCATCGTAGTTCGCTGTCTATTTCAAATATTTTACCCTTGCCCATATCTCTGTATTTTATAGTGAAACTAAGATTATATCCTTACGGTATTTATTTGTTTTAGCTAGAGTCCGTCTATAAAGTCCAATATCTGCGTTATGCTCACTTTGCAAATTAGTCATTATCATGCTCCAATTCCATTTCCAAACTCTCAAAGTCTATTTTAATTTTATGTCGAAGCATAAAGTCAGCACCCAAGAGTCCGCATACCTTTATATCTAGTTCTTTTTCAAAAATATTACACACGTGACTGATGTTAACCAAAATAACAGGTAAGTCTTTTATAACAAAAGTTTCAAAGCTTATATTTTTGATTACTGCCGACTCTAAGTTGCCGTCTTCAATATGCTCTGATGCCGTGACTAACTGTTCTTGCATTGCCTCTACGCTAGAGAACAGATGTTTATAGTCTTTGTTTACGGTCGAGTTTGATGCTCCTGTATCGATAATCCAATACCATGTTTCCTTATTTATCTCACTTGCAAGTACTATATGCACCGCACTTATACTACTAGATAAATCTATTTTGTCAAATTTCACCTTACATCTGTTTGTCATAGAGATAAATATTTATTCGCAAGATAAGAATTTTTTTGGAGATCACACATTTTCAGTAATTAAAATAGGCACTTGTCTTTGCAAAAAAAGACCCCTAAATCGCAAATTATTAAGCGTAATACTCATTTCTTCCCTAGGAGCATAGGGACAAAACTGAACTCTCCGTGTCGGTTTTGGGTGTATTCGGTCTCGGAATGTCTTTCTATTAATAGCATTTCTTGACTCGAATTGTCGCCAACTGGCACTACCATTTTGCCTCCTACTACTAGTTGACTTATTAATTCTTGTGGTACTTCTTTTGCGCCCGCTGTTATCAGTATTCTATCGAAGGGTGCAATTTGTGGCAGACCTTTATAACCATCGCCCCAAAAGAAAAATGGATTATATCCTATGCTGTTTAGTGTCTGCCGTGATTTTACGTATAGGTTCTTTATTCGCTCCATGGTGTATAGTCTTACGCCCAACTCTAGAAGTACCGCGGCTTGGTAGCCAGAGCCTGTGCCTATCTCCAATACTCGGCAGCCAGGTTTTGTGTCCAGTAGCTGACTCTGAAATGCAACGGTATAGGGTTGCGATATGGTTTGCCCATCACCTATTGAAAAAGGCTTATCCACATAAGAGTACTTTACAAAAGCACTATCAAGAAAGAGGTGACGAGGCACCTTAGAAATAGCATTCAAAACACTATCTGACTGTATTCCTTTTGCAATCAGCTCTTTCACAAGCCTGTGTCGCATTCCTTTGTGTAGTGACGTGTCTCCTTTTATCATCATATTGCAAATATAACTACAGTGTGCGAATTAAAGCTTATTTTATGCAATGGAATTTCGGTGTTAAAATGTTAGTATTAATTTTGCGAGTGTTATCTTTGTGGGCATTACGTTCAACCTGGATTATGCATTGGAACGCTGTAGCGAGTGCTTCAAGCCTGATAAAACAAGGGTTTTGGTGAGTAGAGACGCAATACATTGCATCTGAATCTAGCAAAGCATTTGTTTTGAAGAAATTGGAGCATGTGAGCTAAAGCATATTCTGGGTTCAAATAAATAAATTAGTATGTCTGTACATAGTGATATGAAAAAAAAGACGGTTGTGACTGTCAAAAATATGAAAGGAGTGGAAAAGATTTCTGTTCTCACTGCCTACGATTTTACAATGGCGTCGATTATGGATAAATCTGGAATTGATGTTTTGTTGGTAGGCGACTCTGTCGCCAATGTAGTTGCAGGTTATGGGTCAACTCTTCCCATCACTCTCGACAATTTGATATATCATGGACAAAGTGTGATGCGAGGTGTAAAGCAAGCTCTTGTTGTTATCGACATGCCCTTTGGTGCATATCAGGCAAGTGCTAATGTTGCTTTAGAGAATGCCGTCAAAATGTTGAAATGCGAAGCTGGAGAAGCTGTCAAGTTGGAAGGAGGAGAATATATTGCCGAGACTATTAGTAAAATCGTGGGCGCTGGTATTCCTGTGATGGGACATCTTGGGCTTACTCCGCAGTCGGTTAATAATTTTGGTGGATATAAAATACAAGCGAAGTCCCAAAACGATGCCAAGAAGCTGATCGATGATGCAAAAGTACTTGAGCAAGCTGGTTGTTTCTCAGTGGTACTCGAAAAAGTGCCTGCCGATGTAGCAAAAATTGTTACCGAAAGTATTTCAATACCAACAATCGGGATTGGAGCAGGGGCGCATACGGATGGACAAGTACTTGTTTCTTATGATATGCTTGGCCTTACCCAGGGTTTTAGTCCGAGGTTTTTGCGCCGATTTGCAAATCTAGGGGAGCAGATACAAAGTTCCACAGAAGAGTATATCAGAGCGGTTAAAGATGCAGATTTCCCCAATGACACCGAGAGTTATTGAGGGGATGTCTGAGCATCCTCCGTATTTGTTTCTATGTTGTTGTCTCTGTGATCCTTTGAAAAGTAATTCCTATAGAACAACAAAAAGCATAGACTGCCCATGAACACTGAGCTATCTGCAACATTAAAGATATAACGGAAAAACACAAATTCTTTGCCTCCCCAGATTGGGAGCCACGAAGGAAGGGTAGTTTCTATCATTGGGAAGTAGAACATGTCTACAACATGCCCATAGAACCACGGAGCATAACCACTTCCATCCGATACAAATTGAGCGATTTGTCCAGAACTGCTAGTAAAATATTTACCGTAAAACACACAGTCGATGGTGTTGCCTAAGGCTCCTGCTAAAATGGCTGCAATACATATTATTAATCCTAAGGGTGTATCTTTTTTTGAGAGCCTGTAGATATAAACGGCTATTGCCACAGAGGCTATTATTCTAAATATAGTTAGAAATAATTTGTTGAATAGTTCTGTGCCAAACGCCATCCCAGGATTTTCTTGGAAGTATATATAAAACCAATCTCCAATTGCGGGTATGGATTCTCCCAAGGACATATTGGTTTTAATCCACAGTTTAGACCATTGGTCTATTATGAGTATTAGTATAATTAGCAATACAGCAATAAGACCTTTTTTATTCTTCATTGATAGCACTTAAAGTAAACAGTTTGTTGTGTAAAGGTGATAGTCTAGTTTATCTATTTTCTTCATTTTTTGCTTCTATGCTTAGCGTAGCATGTGGCACTGCCATTAAACGAGCTTTTGAGATTAACTTATTTGTTTTCCTGCAAATGCCATAGGTCTTATTTTCAATGCGTACCAAGGCTGCTTGCAGATGCTGTATGAACTTCTGTTGTCTCATGGCTAGTTTGCCAGCCTCTTCTTTAGAAATTGTGCCCGAACTATCTTCCAAAGACTTTAATGTTGGAGATGTGTCGGAAGTGTCGTTACTATCAGACATTGTAAATGCACTTTTATACATTTCGTAGTCAGCCTTCGCGCTTTCTAGCTTCTTGATAATTAGCTCTTTAAACTCAATTAGTTCTGTGTCTGAATATCTTTGTTTTTCTACCATGTTCTTGTTTTATAAGCACACAAAGTTAATATAAAAATTAGGACTTTTTTATTTCTATTTTCGCAAATACATCGTTATCTATTTCTATTTCTTTGGTTTGCGACAGTTCTGCCTTTGCTACTAATTGCAAGGAGTTTGCTAGTGTCTGAGTATTTATGTACTCCCTATGATTTTTTACAGCCTCGTTATAGAATGTATTTTCGCTTATTGAGATGTCTATTCTGTCGGTAACTTCAAGTCCTGAGTCTTTTCTGATATTCTGAATTTTATTTACGAACTCTCGTGCAATTCCTTCTTCTTTCAGTTCTTCTGTAATATCAATGTTTAGGGCAATGGTCAGTTTGCCTTCGGTTGCAACAAGCCAGCCTGGAATATCCTCTGTTTTAATTTCTACATCTTCAATGCTGAGGATTACTTTTTCCCCATTTATCTCTAGGGTGTAAGCTTCCTCTCTTTCTATGTCATTTATTTGGTCTTGACTGAATTTCTTCAATTCACCAGCAATTTGTTTCATCAATTTGCCATATTTTGGTCCTAGAGTCTTGAAATTTGGTTTGATGCCTTTTTTAATAAGCTGGTCTTCGGGGGTTATGAATCTTACCGATTTGATGTTAACCTCTGACAAGACTATGTCTTGAATGGACTCGAAGACCTCCCTGAAACGACTATTTAGTACTGGAACTATAATGCCTGACAAAGGTTGACGCACTTTTATTTTTTCTTTGCGTCTAAGTGCAAGTATCATAGACGAGGCCTGTTGCGCCATTGCCATCTTTTCTTCTAGCTCGCTGTTAATAAGCGTCTTGTCAGCCTTAGGGAAAGTGCACAAGTGAACGCTGTTGCATGTTTCAGGTTTGTTTGTGTCTACCAAATCTTGATATAGTCTTTCTGCATAGAAAGGCGCAATTGGAGCTATTAATTTGGATAGAGTGAGTAAACATTTGTAAAGAGTCTGATAAGCAGTTAGCTTATTGTTGTCAAGTTCACCTCCCCAAAAACGTTTACGATTCAAACGTACGTACCAATTGCTCAAATTTTCAGATACAAATTCTTCTATTGCCCTTGCAGCACGAGTTGGCTCGTAGTTGTCGAGGCTTTCGTCTACCTTGTCAATTAGACTGTTCAATAACGATAATATCCACTTATCAAGTTCGGTTTGTTCGTCTGATAATACCTCTGCTTCATCTCCACTAAATTTGTCGATGTTGGCATATAGAGCAAAGAAATTGTAGGTGTTGTAAAGAGTTCCGAAGAACTTTCGACGAACTTCTTCTACGCCATCGATATTGAATTTTAGATTGTCCCATGGCTGGGAATTGCTCATCATATACCATCTTAATGGGTCGGCTCCATATTTGTCTATTGTCAAAAAGGGGTCAATGGCATTGTTTAATCTTTTAGACATTTTGTTGCCATTCTTATCCTGAATCAATCCTGTGGAAATGATGTTCTTGAATGCAACGGAATCGTTTATGGCTGTTGCAATAACATGGAGAGTAAAAAACCAACCACGAGTTTGATCCACTCCCTCCGAAATGAAATCGGCGGGGAAGTTGTCAGCAAAAACGTATTTGTTCTCAAAAGGGTAATGCTGTTGCGCATAGGGCATTGCTCCCGAATCGAACCAAACATCGACGAGGTCGCTTTCTCGGTACATCTTATCTCCAGATTTTGACACTAATATTATGTCATCAACTTTGGGTCGATGTGGGTCGATGTTCAAGTAGTTCTCTTTGCTGTTGTCGCCGGCGTTAAAATCAGCGTAAGGGTTGCTCTTCATGTAGCCTTTGGCAACAGATTTATTAATCTCGTTTATTAGCTCTTCGTACGAACCTATGCAGATTTCTTCTTTACCATCTTCCGATCTCCATATTGGCAATGGTGTGCCCCAATAACGCGAACGACTTAAGTTCCAGTCTACCAGATTACTTAGCCAGTTGCCGAAACGTCCTGTTCCTGTAGATTCGGGCTTCCAATTAATTGTGTCATTTAACTCTATTAGCCTATCTTGGATGGCAGGTGTTTTTATGAACCACGAATCGAGTGGATAGTACAGCACTGGTTTGTCAGTTCTCCAACAATGAGGGTAGCTGTGAACGTATTTTTCAGACTTAAACAATAAATCGTTTTGCTTCAAATACACTGTTATGTCAACATCCAGAGGCAGGTCATCTTGCCTTAAACTCGTGTCGTAATCGTTCTTTACTGCCCTCCCTGCAAAGTCTGAGTAAGCAGTTGCGTTTACATTAGATTTTACAAAATCTGTCGCCATCTCGTCTATGGAATAAAAAAAGCCTTTTTTATTGACTAGTGGCTGAATGCGCTCATCCTTATCAATTATAATTAGTGGTGCGATGTTGTTTTGTTTAGCAACTCTATTATCGTCTGCTCCAAAAGTAGGGGCTATATGCACAATACCAGTACCATCGGAGGTCGTTACAAAATCGCCCGAGATAACCCTGAATGCAGAACCGTTGGGTTTTACCCAATTTAACAATTGCTCGTAGCTAATGCCACAAAGCTCACTGCCTTTATAGCTTTCGCATATTTCGAATGGAATATTCTTGTCGCCTTCTTCGTAGTCTGACAATGACAAATCTGCCATCTTACCGTCAAAGTGTTTGCTCACCAACTCTTTGGCAAGAATTACAGTTATGGGCTTGTATGAATATTTATTGTAAGATTTAATTTTCACGTATTCGATGTTATCGCCCACTGCCAATGCGGTGTTTGACGGAAGAGTCCACGGTGTAGTTGTCCATGCTATAAGATAGACTTCTCCATGTGCATCGTTAAATAGTTTCTGCGACTTTTCGTCTTTTATCACTTTGAATTGAGCCACGGCAGTCGTGTCTTTTACATCACGATAGCACCCTGGCTGATTAAGTTCGTGTGAGCTAAGACCAGTTCCAGCTGCAGGGGAGTAGGGTTGAATGGTGTATCCTTTGTACAATAAATCTTTTTTGTACATTTCTTTAAGTAGCCACCAAAGGGTTTCAATATACTTGCTGTCATAGGTGATATAGGGTTTGTCCATGTCCACCCAATAACCCATTTTACGAGTCAACTCTTCCCACTCGCCTGTGTATTTCATTACTTCTTTGCGACAGGCTGCATTGTATTCCTCAACGCTAACCTTGTTGCCTATGTCGTCTTTTGTGATGTTGAGCGACTTTTCTACAGCCAGTTCAACAGGAAGACCGTGAGTGTCCCATCCAGCTTTTCTATCTACATGAAAGCCCTTCATCGTTTTGTACCTGCCAAAAAGGTCTTTTATAGCACGTGCCAATACATGATGAATACCTGGCATCCCATTTGCTGATGGAGGACCTTCGTAAAATATAAATGCAGGAGCACCTTCTCTACTTCGAAGACTCTCTTCAAAAGCTTTAGTCTTGTTCCAAAATTTTATTATTTCTTTATCAATTGTCTGTAGGTCAAGGCTTTTGTACTCTTCAAACTTTCTGCTCATGGTATTCTTTTCTTATTGCTTATTTTACAACTCGCAAATATAACGATTATTTTATATTTGTTTGTTTAAGAGTGCTAATAATATAGCAAATCGAGGGTTCTCATATGTGTGACTCCCGACTTTATGGACAGACACTACTTAATATCAACTGAGCACCTACCCTCCACAAAATCAGTTACGTTTGGGTTGTATGCATTTCCAGACAATACAACCCTGTCTATAGGCAGATACCTTTGTAATAGGCTTGAAATAGGACAAAAGTCTGTCAGGTTTCTATTGCGATTAAATACCATTTTGTCGGACTGTTGATAAAAATTAATATCTTGCAATTTTGCTAATGCTGAAATATCTGTAAGAGTATTGTTGTTTTCAACAAATACGCCACCGAGTGTAATATTAGTTATATTCTCTAGGCCTTTTAAGCTTGTTAAACCTTCTAGGCTTCTTAGACGAAGACCTCCCAAACTTGTTAAGGCTTCCAGACCTTCTAAATCTGTAATTTTAGGGCAGTTAGTCACGTCCAAGTATCCATTAATTTCGAGATTATTGGACAGTCCATTAAATTTTGTTAGCCCCAGATTATGTTGAATTATAAGATTTCCCGTAGCTACTAAGTTTTCTAGTCCCTGTAGGTCTGTTAATTGGGCAAGTTCAACTATTCTTAAACTATGAGTTATTTTTTTTAGTGAGCTAAGATTCTGTAATGACTTTACTTTAGGTAAGGTTACCAAGACTAAATTTCCAAATTCCTTTTTTAGTGGGATGCCTTCTAAAGATTCCAGTCCATAAAAGAAGTTTATCGATAAATAATCAACATCAATATTCTCAATTCCCTTTAACGATGTGACATTGAGATTACCAGCCAAATATAGTTCGCCCTCGATGTGTTTCAATGTGCTTAAAGGCTCCAACGACGGCGCACTTTCAAGGTTATTTACTATAAGAGAGCCTTTTATTTCTTCAATGTTAAATCCTTCTAGAGATGTTTTTTCGGCCGAAAGGGTCATTGTCCCATTTAAACGTTTGATTTTTTCCAAGCCTTTTAGCGAGGAATAGTATCCTCCAATTAGAGTAAGGTCTTTGCCTATATAAGATAAATTAGACAAACTTTCTAAACTAGCTAATTTAGTTAAGTAGTTAAATTCTAAGGAGCCGCCGACATATTCTAAGCTTGAGAAATCAATATCCGTAAAGTCTGCAATAGGCTCTGGCAACGAATTTTCTTCTACTACACCTAGAGTTAAATTGTCTGCAACAGATTTTAATTTTGGCATTCTTAATTCCGTTACAGCTGGTGCGTGGAAAATTAATTTACCTAAGCGCTCTATATTAGAAAATGTTACTTCTCTACAGTTAACACGATTAATTACCAATTGTCCTTTAATCTCTTTAATAGAATTTAAGGCTGAAAAATCGGTGATTTTATCTTCCCCACTGCCTTGAAATATATAAATATCTCCTACCGAACTAAAACCGTTACTGCCAAAGCCATCTATTTCCTGTTGAGAACTCAAACGGACCGAACCATAGAACTCCTTACCGATATTTTCTGTTTGTGGTAATGTATAGTAAGTTCTCATGTCTCCATTTTGAGCCGTAACTGTAAATGTGTGTTTATAAGACCAATCTCTAATCTCTGAAGGTTCTGGTGATATAAGGGCTCCACTAGATAGTTCAATACTAATTGAGACTGTTTTTAAATTTACAGATTCGGGTATATTTATCAGAATATTATCCCCTATTATAGGCAAGGGAATTGTCCCCACATCTGTTTTCGCTTCAACTTTCAGTATATAGGCATCTGAACTCATTTTTTGTTCACTATCGTCTTCTGAGCAAGACGATAAGATCCCAAAAACCAATATGCAGTATGTAAAAAATAAGTGTATCTTTTTCATTGTGGTTTCTATTTGTTTAATTATTAAACCGTTATTGCTTGCAGTTAGTTTTGACTTGTTCTAATGTAGGGCTATATCCGTTACTTGTTACTGCCCAAGTCCCATTAAACGATTGCAATGTATTTGATATGCCACAATAGTCTTTTAAGGCATAGCAATACCTCATCGCTATACTACCGCCAACACCTTCTAAAGATTGTAAATCATCTAGATTAGTAAGCTCAGATAGGTAAACAAACTCCATCGAGTTCTTTATGCGTTTTAGATTGTGTAGACCTTCTAGACTTGTTACATTTCTTAAGCCTGAAAAAAACAACACATCTAATTCTTCAATATTTCTCAAAGCTTTAATATCAGACAAATTCGTACAGTTATTGATATTTAAATACTTAACGGCATTGATATTTGAGCCATCTAATGTTCTTAGTTTATTTAAAAAGCTTAATCTTAACTCCCTGTCTATAGTTGTCAAATTTCCTAGCCCTTCTAAAGAAATAACATTAGGCAAGACTAAGGTTAAATTATAGACCTTGTTTAATTTGTCTAATCCCAATAAAGTGGGTGCTCCTGCCCTAATGGTAGCTTCTCCTCCGATGCTTTCAAGAGATGAAAATCCTTCAAATGTTTCTAAGGATAAAACGGATACGATTAAACTGTTGTGAATAACTTTCAATTTATTCCAATAAATGGCTTTTAATTTGGGTGCTTTACTCGGTTCCGCCGAGGTTCCATAATACCCTACAGTTAAATTGTTCACCTCTTTTAATGCGTCGAGATGCAGTGTTTCTAAAGAGTCTCCAGATATGTTTAAGTTGGCAACTCGTTCAAGATTGTTTAGTCCATTTAATTGTTTACCTTGAAAATTGTTAATGTTCAATTGAAATTCGACTACTTTTAAGGTGTTTAAGGCCGATAAGTCTGTAATTGGATTTTCTTTTGTTCCATTAATACTTATTCCAAAGACCTTAGTTAATTTTTTTGTTGTAAAGGCATCAACATCTGCTTGACTATTCAAACTATAGAATCCTTCTACACCGTCGTTGTTTATTCTGGGTTTGTAAATATAATTTCTTGTGGTTATACCGTCTGGAGCTGTTAATGTGAATTCTAATTGTACAGACCAATCCTTTATTGAGTCTGGATCTGGACTTATTGTAGAGTTATCTGTCAGGACATAGTCTGCACGCACATCGGTAAATTTAAATCCGCCTGGGCTTTGAAATATTAAAGAGTCTTGATAGACCTCAACAGGCATCCATTCGGAGTCAGCATTCAGTCTAAAAGACACGATAGCGTTATCATTGCTAATAAACTCTGATTCGTCTGGACCTGTACTACAGCCGATAATAAAATAACTTATTAATGCCATACTAAGTAGAGCAACTTTCTTTATCATGTTGTGATATTTTAATCTTGTTAATTTCCAGAAACAAAAAGCATCCAATAATTACTATTCAGATTACTAACTAGATAGTAATTACCATCTGCGTTTGGTATAATAGTATAGCCTTCATCTTGAAAGAACAAATCTGCCATTTTCTTAAAACTTGCGGATTTTTCGCTATCAACAATAAAGCACTGCTCTAATTCAGAGGTCGTTGCGTTGCCTCCTAAATAATAGACATAATTACCTCTACTTGTAACTGGAATGAAAATGCCTTGGTCTTCTGCTGGATTATCTACTGCACCAATTGATGCATGGTAATACCTTATATTTCTGTTTTCGGTGGCACGATCATCAAAAATAAAACTAGCTGTTTTTAGGTATTTTGTCCCTAAGCCCCAATAGAGAACAATAGTGCTAAAATCGGGGACTTGTTCTCTGGCTTCTTCTATTATTTTGAAATAATCTGGACTTACCTGGCTTAAAGCAATATAATCATTATCGAAAAGTTTTTTCCATCCATCAGTAAATGTCAATACTGCATTGTTTTCTATTTTTAGAATGCCATTATCTTGAAAAGAGAAGCCATCTAATGTTTCATTGGTAGTAAAACTCTCAATAAGGGTTCCATTTATATTTATAGGAGTTTGTAATTCAAACCCATCATTTGTAAAACTAACCCCTTTTCGCCCTGATTTAACAATGCCATTCTCATCTTTATAGAAGTACTCTAAAAACCGGGTTTTATATTGGTATAAAAATGTAGCTGCTGGGAGCCCGTTAATGTACACATTACGGTAGAATGGGGTGTCCTCTTTTTGTGGAGCTAGGATTGCTTCATTTTCTCTCAATTTAGAAATCTTGTCCCAGTCGTTTGGGCTTGCAGGGTACATTACAACCTTCTTATTCCATTTTCTTCCTTTCAGGACAATAGAATCCGCACTTGATTTCATAACTATAAACTCAAAATCGCCTTTGTATCCAACTCCAAATGGCTGAACAACAGGGTCGGCGAGTATGTGAAGAGCATTGTATTCATCAAAGCTTAGAACTGGACCTTCTCCACCATAAACTTTATAAGAGCTTCGATCTTCATCAGCATTAATATCCGACTTTACTAATACCGTATTCTCTGAAAAGTCAAATAAGAACACATATCCTCCAACTCTTTCTTCGTCTGGATAGTAGCGCATTATCCAGCCATCTTCTGCTTCTTGCAAATCTAATTCTATATTTTGTATTTGCTCATCCATGCGTATCTCTCCTTGTTCATCAAATACTCGTTTATCACTTGAACAAGATATTGATAGAATGACAAGCATAAAAAGCATGAAGACATTTGTTATAATCTTAGTTATTTTCATTTTTGTATTTAATTATATTCACTTACATGTCTGTAATCCCCTTTATTTTATTACTTAACTGTAATTGAAATTTATATATATCTATATTCCAGACTTGTAGAAAATAGTCTGCTACTATAAGTTCTTTTTCCTTCAATGCATCTTTAGCAAGTTTATTTTGAACTGAATCGATAGTAGTTTGCCATTCCTTTGGTGTTAGAATGATGAAATTAGATACCATTTCAACAAAATCTTCTTTTGTATTTAACATAGCATAAGGTGTAACAAAGCCACTATTTCTAGCGTCTTGTAGTTCTACATTGTACCAAGTCGAAGTATAGCCTGCTGGGGTAATATCATTAAATGACACATCGAACTCTTCTGTCTGATGAAGAATATGAGCAAATTCATGATGTACAATATGTATCATTTCTTTAACCTGCTCTACATCTGTCGCATCAAAATGATTTACACTATACAATACTATTTTACGTCCGCCCTCGGCCGTCCCTTCTGTAATGGTTCCATCACTATTTATATTCGGACTACCTACTAACAAAATTTGTTTGGGAGTTAAACTTTTTATAAAATCTTTTCCTGCAATTTCTTCGTACTGATCTAACCACAAGTCTTTTAAAACGTTCAAGAATGGAATAACCTTCTCTTGTTCTGGAGGTACTAGATTTTTAGCTAGATCTGTTTCTTCATCTTCCCATTTGTAAACAACTTCAATGTTATAAGGCTTTGTCATGTTTTCTGCTATCCATGTATCGACTTCGTTAGGTATACCATTCTCGTCTTTAATTATGGAATCACTACTGATATAATCGGTGCTACAAGCGCTTCCTAGCAGTAATAAACTAAGGCATATAGCTATTGTTATTTTTAAATCGTATTTCATCTGTTTAAAATTCTGCAATAAGCTGTAAGCTATAGGCTTTATGCTTTTGCTGGTTTATTAATCATCCTTCTGTGTGTAGTTAGGCTTACAGCCTATAGCCTACTGCATGAAGGTTTCATCTATATAATTTTGTTTTTAGTTGTCAGATGTATCTCGTTAATATAATCATGCTCATGTGTGAGTTGCTTGGTTCTCATGGCTCTTTTCATAAATCGATCTGTGAAATTTATACTTCTTGAGAATTACCTTGGATTCGCTTCTATTCCTGCTGCCTGGGCAGATTGAGGAATTTGAATAGCTCTTCTTAAATCATCACGTTTTAATATATCTATTTTATTGCCGTTGTCGTCTTTACGACTTATTTCGATGTTAAATCTTTTAATATCGAACCAACGATTTCCCTCTTGAACATATTCTTTGCGTTTTAAATCAAGAATCCCTTTTATAAAAGCAGTCTGCTTTAGATTAATCTCATAATAAGGATTTAAACTAGGTGGATAATATTCGTAGTAAGTTTGAAAATCAGTTTCACTGACGGCATTTCCCGCTTGAGTATAATTAGCAATACGTTTACTTAAATAAGCGTTTATGTCATCAATGGCTAAGTCGTATTGTTCTAGCATGATATAAGCCTCAGCTCTATTAAATAAGGCTTCTTCTGCTGTAAACAGTGGTGCCATAATATAGGGGATTCCTGTTGATGCATTAATGCTGGTAAACTTAAAGTACTCTTTATACTTTGGAATATTAAGTGAAGTTTCGCTACCATAAATTTTAAAAAGCATCTGATCTCCTGCCACATTTGTTGTTGGAAAAATTTCGTCACGAATATCTACAGTCATTCCAAATCTGTTTAATCCTGCATATCTTCCCCAATTTGAAATTGCCTCTGAAAGCAGGAGGTTTGCAGGTTCATCGTATTTAGTATAAGCTGTCTCAATGCCATTATAATCCATAGAGGTATACTGCTCCCAATCGCGCAATAAGTGCGCTGGCTTACTGCCAATAACTCTACTACTATATTCTACTGCCTTATTCCAGGCTCCTATGTGTAAGTAAAAACGAGACGCGAAAGTAAAAGCAGCGACTCTAGTAAAATGGTATTTCGGCACTGAATAAACCTTATCATTTATTAGGTCCAGGCCCGCTTCTAGATCGCGTTGTACTTTCTGGTAAACTTCCTCAACTGTACCTCTTTTATACTCTCCAAACACAACTTTTTCTGGTTTTTCAATATAGGGTATTCCTTTGTCATAATAAGATCGGTTTGGGTTATAACGCTGAGAGAATAAGCTTACCAACATAAAATGGCTATATGCTCTGGCTAATAAGGCTTCGCCTTTGTATGGAAGGTCTTCTTCCAAATTGCCCCGTAGTTCAATGGCTTCTAAAGCATGATTGCTAGCGGCTATGGCCTGATAGGTAGCTTGCCAGTAATAGTTGGGAGTATCTTGCTGATTTTCTTCTATAATTTCCCATTTATAAGCTTGCTGATTAATTAAGGTTTGTATTGGAGCTAAAGGCGACTTATCTCCTGCATTGTCGCTCATTGCCTCTAAGAAAGGAATATAACTAGCTTCTGGATAAGCCCCTACCAACAATTCGCCTATCTTCTCATTCGAATCAATTACTGTTCTATCATCTGGCATTTCTTCTAAAAAGTTGCTACACGCACTTAATAAAAATAATACTGAAAATAGAATTAGATATTTTATATTTTTCATAGTCTCTTTTTTATTAAAAACCAACATTAAACGACAACGTAAATTGTCTTGGCACTGGCATTGCCACACCTCCGGATCTGAAAAATTCGGGGTCTTGACCATTCAGTTTGCTGTCGCTGTACAACAACAATAAGTTACTTGCTGTCAATCGTGCCTGAAGGCGACTAAGTCTTAGCCTTTCTATAACTTTTTTATCGAAGGTATATTTAAGCGAGATATCTTTTAATCTGACAAAACCTCCGTCGGCCACTCGGGCGCTCGAATAATTATAAGCATTGTACGCCTGAGGCAAATAGAAATTTTCTCTTAATTGTCTTGCCGAAGGAATAACTGGAATATCTGTGTAATTCTCATCTCCAGGAATCATCCAGCGATCTAACAAATCTTTAGACATTGCTTGTACATCGGAATATTTGCTACTAAAGCTGGGGCTTAATCTAATTTTGTTTCCTCCTTGGTAGGTTATAAACACACTTAATGATATGTTTTTATATTTAAACGTATTTTCTAGACCTCCTGAAAAAGTAGGATCTATTGACCCCTCGTACTTTAGGTATTCAAGATTTCTACCTTGAAAGTCGACACCTCGAGACACTATTTCACCTTCGCTATTTTTAAATGTAGGAAAACCTTGTTCATCTAATCCTTCGAATGGTATGGAGAACAAGGAATTTACTGGGTAACCTTGCAAGGCTCCTCCTTCTTCGTTCACCAAATCAAACACTCTTGGGAAAGACCCCAAACGTGTAATTTTGTTTTCGTTATTTGCAAAAGTCAGGTTGCTAGACCAATTAAAATGCTTACCTACAACGTTTCTTGTGTTCAATGTGAACTCGATACCATGGGATTTCATGTCAGCATAATTGGCTGCTTTTATAAGCTCTCCACCAACTCCAGACGTAGATACAAAACCTATTAAATCAAAACCATTCCTGAAATAGAAATCGGAACTTAGACTTATGCGATTATAAAAAACCCCTAAGTCTAAACCTATATTCGTTTCGTATTGTTTTTCCCACGTTAAGTCTTTATTTTCTAAGCTCGATATGATTATTTGATTTTCCTTCTCTGGCAAAAATCCTCTAAAAGAAATTTCGTTTAAGTATACAGCCATAGCACTACTTGCTGGGCCCATGCTCGCAGTTAATCCGTAAGTAGTCCTTAAATTAAGTCGTGAAATAAAATCGACATCATTCATAAATTCCTCCTTGTCCACATGCCATGCCCCACTCACGTTCCATGTTGGCAACCAACGCGCACTTTTAGATTGTCCTAAGCGGTTTGAGCCGTCGTATCTTCCTGTTAGGTTCAAGGTATATCGCTCATCATAAGAGTAACCTATAGATGCGAAAAACGCAGCAAAGCGATCGTAATTATTATTCATCCCATAATACTGAAATCCAGACTCTAAAATTTGTTTTAGAATTCTGTAATCAACAAAAGGAGTTCCTCCTTTTCCCCATTGATAACCATACCCCTTATTGTAAGAATAGGTCCTATCTGAATATCTTATTTCCTGTCCCACTAAAGCATTGACATTGTGTTTGTCTTTAAAAACCTTATTATACTGCCCAGTTAAACGTAAGTAATAGTTCAACAACTTATTATCGTCGCGATTATAAAATCCTCCTGACGGCAGTACCACGTCGGGCAACAATGATGGATTTTCTGGATCTTGGTAAAGAAACTTATTATTTTCTCTGATAGTGGCATCTTCTGCCGCCCGATATGCATTAGCTAAATTTGAGTTTTCTGTAATTTTATGCTCCCGAGTAGTCTTGACGTAACGTAATGCCCCCAATGCATTTATGTCTAAACCATCCATTACATTAATCTTGAGGCTAGTCTGAATCTTACTGTCCAAATAGTCTAGGTCAATGTAGTTGTTTAATGATTCGTTTAAAATACTAAAAGGAGCATAGTTCATTTTGTACCATTCTAAATCGCCATTTTTATCTCTGGCTCCCATTGTCCTACTGGCATTTAATGCGTAGCTAAACGGATTAATATCGAAGTTCCTGTTATACTCTCCAGAAACTACATCCTTTTCTCGGTCTAAGGCGCCTGGCACTTGTTGCATGCGCAACGAGTTATTTGTATTAATATTTACCTCTACTCGTTTGCTCAACTTTATGCTTGAATTTAAATTAGCAGTAAATTGATTAACATGGTCTGCAATGGTCCATCCAGGATCATTTAAAAAACTTACCGACGCATAGAATGAAGAGCGCTCATTGCCTCCCGACAAACTTAAAGAGTGTTTTTGCTGAATCGAATTTTTAAATACCTCGTCAAACCAGTTGGTATTTCTTTTCTCGGCTTGTCTTAAATATGCATTACGCGCAATTTCGGTATTTTCTAAAGCAAAAGCGCCTGTGGAGGCGTCGTAATCGTAAATAAGATTGTACATTTTATTAAAAACCCCACCGTTTGCAGCTCTTGAAATATCGGAATGGTTTAAAAGTCCTTTATTCTGCATATCCAAATAAACGCCCATTTGTTCTTGGGAATTCATAATATCAAACTGAGAATAACTAGGCTTGTTCTTCATGGTTAACTCTGAACTGTAGCTCATTTGGACCTGACCCGACTTGCCTCGTTTTGTAGTAATCATAATTACACCATTCATAGCTCTTGCTCCATAAATAGCCGTGGCCGAAGCATCTTTTAAAATTTGGAAAGTTTCAATGTCGTCGGCATTTATCCCTGCTATAGAAGACCCAATAAGTGTCACTGCATTGCCTGATGCCAAATCATCTGCCGAAATCTCTATTACATCTTCTAAAACAACACCATCGACAACCCATAGCGGATTGGAGTTTCCATAAATAGATGACGAACCTCTTACTCTAATTTTAGGCGAAGCGCCAAAAGTTCCTGAAACATTCTGTACAGATACTCCAGCAGCTTTGCCTTGTATCATTCTCCCGACATCGGTTGTTCCATTAACTATAGCATCTTCTCCCTTCACAATACTAGCCGAACCTGTAAAAAGCCTACGGTTAATTTTCTGGTATCCTGTCACTACAACTTCATCCAAGCTTGATACTTCAACTTCTAATGTTACAGAAATATTTCTATTGTTGCCAACTACAAACTCTAGAGTCTTCATTCCTATAAAAGAAAATTGCAATACAGCACCTTCTGTCACACTCAATGAATAGTTACCATCAATGTCCGTAATAGTCCCTGTCGAACTCCCCTTTATCATAATCGTAACTCCAGGCAAAGGCTCTCCATTAGCGTCCATAACTGTCCCAAAGACAAGGTCTTCATCTTTTTGGTCGGTATTTGATATCTCATTATTAATATTGAAACTTACATTCTGTGAATATGAGCCAAATGCGAAACTTGTATTTGCAAAAGCAAATATCATAGACAATACTATCTTTACATCCCTTATAATAAATCTTACTATATAGAAGCAATATCTCTTAATTACTAATTTCATTTTCATAATTTTGGGGAGTATAATATTAACTCCGTCTACTTATTTTCTTTTCGGTGTCAAATATACACATTTTTTCTAGCATCAAAATTTTAGAAATTGATCTAATCCAGCTTTCGCAAGCTCTGATAGTCAGTATTCATCAGCGTTTTTCAACCCAAGATATGCGTTGAAACACCGTAACGAACGTTTTAATCCTAATAAAAAAGTCCTTGTTTTGAATAGATTGGAGCTCGTAGCAGGCGAGCCAAAGCTTGTTTTGGGCTAATACGGACCGAAGTTTAAAATTGCGAAGAAAGGGCTTGCAGATTCTAGGATAAAGACTATATTTGCAGTTGTAGCGTTTTAAATTTATCAAAGTATTAGTTTATGGTACGAATATTAATTTTATTGTTTTTGCTAGTAGTCGCAAAAGAATCAAAAACACAAAGTACGGAAGGGGAGAAGTTCCGCCCATCTTTTCACTATACACCTCAGAAGAATAGAATTGGCAAATTGTCAGGACTTGTAAAACTTGACGACACATATTTTCTTTATTTTCAGAAAAATATGAGGAATATCGAAGACGCATACTACAGCTTATGCCAGATTTCGAGTAAAGACCTAATCAACTGGAGCGACGAGCAAGAAGTAGTAAGGCCTGGAGTGCAAAATGAGAAACTAAAGGAAACCATATACACAGGATCTGCAATAGTAGATAATAACAAGAGGAGTAGTATGAGTTCCGAGAATCCAGCTATATTACTATATTACACTAAGCTTGGCGAGGGGGTTTGCATGTCGTATTCGAACGACAAGGGGCAAACTTGGCAAGAGTTTGCAGATAATCCTATCATTCCAGAAAAGGAGAACGAAAGAATTGAACATCCTTACGTTTTTTTCGACAGAGAGGGTAGCAACTGGTATATGTCTTTGTCTGTTGTTGACAATGAAACAAAAAAACGGAGCCTCAGAATATTGAGCACTAGTAATCTTACAGACTTTGAAAATGCTTATAATTCTGATATAACATGCGATAAAGCTTCGATATTGTCATATGTAAAAAGCGACAACTCGATAGGATGGATATTGATAAACGACAATGGAAGTTATCAGCCCATTGAACTAGATGGTAGCGACATAGTTACATCGGGCAGTCTTAAGTGGAGTGATAATGGTAGAAGCTCAAGTTCCCCAACATTTTGCGAGGATGCTGGAGTGTACAAAAGCTTATCTTTGATGGATGGTAATTTTCTTGGGATGCCTTTTAGAGGGCAGTTGTCCTTGCCAGTAAATATTAATCTACAAGATAGAGGAGCTGACGTCATAATGAGTCAAAGACCTATTGATGAACTTTCTCAACTAGTTTCTGACACAAAAGAAATAAAAGATAAACTCGTTATGCCAGGAGGCAAGAATGTTTTTTCGGGAGTGAAAGGTGTACAGCTAAGAATAAAAGGAAGCGTAGAAATGCGGTCATGCAACTATTTCACAATATATACAAGGGTTTATAGAGACATGAGCCTAGCTCAGATTGTGTATGAATTTGAAAATCAAAAAATAGTGAGTTCTGGAAATTCTGCCGACTGTCCACTTCCAGCTAATAAGATTGTGGATTTTGATATTGTAATCGATAAAACATCCATGGAAGTGTTTGCAAATAAGGGAGAAGCAGTTTTAAAAAGTTTAGTGATCTCAGAAGAGGAGAAGGCTACAGACTTTATTGTGACAGCAAAAGGAGGAGAAGCTTATATCCAATCACTACTCATAATGGATATATCTAATAATGAGCAGGTAAGGGATAAGTAGAGTCCGTCTATAAAGTCCAATATCTGCGTTATGTTCACTTTGCGAATTAGTCATTTACACAAGTAAACTCCCAACTCACAATGTTTCACAAACCTTGATATCTAACTTTATAGTTCAGACTCTTGACATTATGGACAAACACTAAGTAAACTATTGCGATTAATATAAGAATAAAACCATAAGCACATGAGAATACAAATAATAAACGGTCCAAATCTTAATCTTTTAGGGAAGAGAGAACCGTCAATATACGGCAATCAGTCTTTTGAGGACTATCTTAATAAGCTAAAAAAAAGTTTTTCGTGTGTAGAATTGTTTTATTTTCAGTCTAACATAGAGGGAGAGATTATAAGCAAGATACAAGATGTTGGATTTGATTTTGACGGAATCATATTGAATGCAGGCGCTTACACTCACACCTCAATAGGCATACGAGATGCCATTTCTTCTGTGAGAACTCCTGTTGTAGAAGTCCATATATCGAACACCTTGAAACGAGACGAGTTCAGACACAACTCCATGATAAGCGCTGTGTGCAAAGGTTGTATAATGGGCTTTGGTCTTAATTCCTACGACCTAGCAATTCGTAGTTTTGAAAAATCATAATTGTTCTTTAAAGAACTATTTTTTTGAGAAGAACGTTCTTCTTACGATGTTAAGAACAATAATATTATTAACTTTGGTGTCTAATTTTAATAGAAAAGAATGAGCGAGTTTATTGTTTCGGCACGTAAATACAGACCAGCAGAGTTTGATACTGTTGTTGGGCAGGAGTCTATTACGCATACTCTGAAAAGCTCCATAAAAGGTAATCACCTTGCCCATGCTTATCTCTTTTGTGGTCCGCGAGGTGTAGGGAAAACTACAAGCGCAAGAATATTTGCTAAAACAATAAACTGTTCTAATTTAAGCGAAAACTATGAGCCCTGCAATGAGTGCGAGTCATGCATTGCTTTTAATGCAAATCGCTCCTACAATATACACGAACTTGATGGCGCCTCCAACAACTCCGTCGACCATATCAGGTCGTTGATTGAACAAACTAGAATACCTCCACAAATCGGCAAGTACAGCGTCTATATCATTGACGAAGTTCACATGCTTTCCTCAAGCGCCTTCAATGCATTTTTAAAAACATTAGAAGAACCACCAGCACATGCAATATTTATTCTTGCAACTACCGAAAAGCATAAAATTCTACCAACAATTCTTTCGCGTTGCCAGATTTACGATTTTAAAAGAATAAGCGTTGCGGATACCATTGCCCACCTGGAGTATGTCGCTAAGCAAGAAGGTATTAAGTACGAGATGGAAGCCCTAAACATAATCGCCCAAAAAGCCGACGGAGCAATGCGTGATGCGCTATCTATCTTTGACCAAATTGTATCATTCTCAGGAAAAGAAATAAGCTATCAGAAAACAATAGAAAACCTTAATGTCTTAGATTACGATTTTTACTTTCAGATTATAGATAATGCTCTTAAGAATGATACCACAGGAGTATTATTGCTACTAAACAAAATCATTGAGAAAGGGTTTGGTATCCAGCACTTTATAGTCGGGCTTAGTGCTCACGTGCGAGATTTGCTAGTAAGCAAAGACCCACAGACCATACAGTTGCTTGAAGTTGGAGGCGAGATTAAAGCTCGATATAAAACCCAAGCAGATGCTTGCTCGCAAGACTATTTGATAGCATGTCTAAATCTATGTAATCAAGCAGATATTAATTACCGACAAAGCCAACATAAACGCCTTCTCGCCGAGTTGCTCCTGCTAAAAATATCACAGCTGACATTAAAAAAAAAAGCGAATTAGTTGATATCGATTTGTTTGAATCTTTCGATGTGGGGCTATTTCCTGAAAAGGTAAACAAGCCACAACCAACAGTAAAGCCAGAGTACGAAGCTCCTATAAAGAAGGAGGCTCCCCAGCTGAAAAAGCCCCTCCCAAAATTGGACGATGGAATAAAAACAACTTCTATAAAAAGAGGATTGCGCAAGGATAAAACACACAGCAATGAGGTAATAAGCGGAAATGTAGAAGAAAAAATATCAAGGTCGAAAGTATCCGACGATGCTCAGAAAGAGTTTACAATAGAAGAGCTCCAAGAGGCATGGAGAGGTGTCGCTGATATTTTTGATAGCCCATCGGTAGAGTCTGCCATACATAATAGCTCCCTAAGCATTGACACAGAAAATAACAACAAGGTTATAATAGAAGTAGCTAGTGCAGTTCAGAAAGGCGACTTAAAAGAATTAATTCTCGATATCGCCACTCATATTAGGGGAAAATTGAAAAACGAATGTATAACCTTTGATTTCAAGGTGAAGCGAGTAAAGAAAGATAAAATACAGAGAAGTAAATTCGAAAGCAATAAAGAGATTCTTGAAAAAATGATGATGAAAAATAAAAACATACTGAACTTCTGCAAGAAGTATAAGTTGAGGATAAAAGACGATTAATATTAATTTTAAAAATGTAAATTTATGTTGAACAAGAAGATGAACAAGGCTCTTAATGAGCAGATTAATGCAGAGTTTTATGCAGCGTATTTATACCTTGCTATGTCGGCATACTTTCATAAACAAGGTATGTCGGGTTTTGCAAACTGGATGCGTGTGCAGTATCAAGAAGAACTAGCACATTGTACAAAGTTTTTTGATTATATTGCCGAACGAGGAGGAGAAATAGATTTGCTCCCAATTGAAAAAGTGCCCTCAAATTTCAAATCTACCTTAGAGATTTTTGAACGCACTCTCAAGCACGAAGAGCATGTCACTGAGTGTATTAATAATTTGGCTAACCTTGCCATAGAGGTCAACGATCATGCAACTCAGAGTTTTTTGAGGTGGTATATTGATGAGCAGGTGGAAGAGGAATCTAGCGTACAGTCTATTATCGATAGTTTGCGACTAGTAAACGGAGAAGGTCAGGGTTTATTTATGTTGGACCGGGAGCTAGCTCAACGCAAATTTGTAGATCCTACTAGAACAGCTTGATGTTTTTGAAAACTAAAAAAGCTACAATTTATAAGATTGTAGCTTTTTTAGTTTGTATATAAGCCTTGTTTATCCCGAATCATGCTGGAAGGCCGCCGCTGGTGCCTTGAATTTGATAAAACAAGGGTTTTGGAGAACGAAGTCCACGCGACGGTGAGCGAAACAAAAGCCAGCGAAGCGTTTGTTTTGAAGAGATTGGAGCACGTAGCAGGAGAGCTAATGCATGTTTCGGGTTTATCCTAATTCTGAGATGTACCTTTCAGCATCTAGAGCTGCTTTGCAACCAGATCCCGCCGCTGTAATTGCCTGTCTATAAGACGAGTCCTGTACGTCGCCACAAGCAAACACTCCAGCTACATTTGTTTTTGAACTTTTCCCTTTTGTGATAATGTACCCTTGTTCGTCTAGTTCTACAAAAGGTTTAAAAATATCCGAATTGGGAGTATGCCCTATTGCAAGAAAGAGTCCGTCGACCTTCAAGTCGATTTCTTCGACATTAGCTTCTCCTTTATTTTTTTCAAGGGTAAGCCCCTCGACAACATTATTGTCTCCATAAATACCTTTTACTTGGTGTTTCCACAATACTTCGATGTTCTTGGTATTGAATAGACGTTCTTGCATTGCCTTCGATGCTCTTAGTTCGCTACGGCGAACCAAGAGATAAACCTTTTTGCACAATCCAGCCAGATACATAGCTTCCTCTAGCGCTGTGTCTCCACCTCCAACTACTGCTACGTCTTTGCCTCGATAGAAAAAGCCGTCACAAGTGGCACATGCAGAAACACCACCACCCTGATACTTCTTTTCGTCGTCCAGTCCAAGGTATTTAGCTGTTGCTCCAGTAGATATTATTACCGTTGTTGCTTCTATTTTCTTACTGCCGTCGATAGTTACCGTATGCTTGCCAGAGGAAAAATCTACCTCTGTAGCATAACCCATGCGAACATCCGTCCCGAAGCGCTGGGACTGAGCCTTTAAATCTTCCATCATCTCGGGACCTGTTATACCCTTTGGGTAGCCAGGGAAATTATCAACTTCGGTGGTTGTGGTTAGTTGCCCACCGGGCTGCAATCCTTCGTATAATACAGGCGAAAGGTTCGCTCTTGATGCATATATTGCTGCAGTGTATCCAGCAGGTCCAGAGCCTATTATCAGGCATTTTGCTTTTTCAATTTCTGACATGTTTCTATTATTTTATCTTGTTTTTAAGTTCGTTCATTGCATGTATTGGGTCGACATTATTAAATACAGCATTGCCTGCTACTAGAATGTCAGCTCCAGCATTAGAGATATCTGTAGCGTTGTTGAGGTTTACTCCCCCATCGATTTCAATTTTAAAATTCAATTCCATCTTGGAGCGTATGCTGACTAGGCGTTCAATTTTATTGAACGTGTTTGCAATGAATTTCTGACCACCAAAACCCGGATTTACCGACATTATTAGCACCAAATCTATCATTGGCAAAATGTCAATAAGTGCTTCAACAGGGCTAGCCGGATTTATAGACACCCCTGCCAAAGCACCCATTTCTTTTATTTGTTGTACTGTTCTGTCTAGATGCCGACATGCTTCATAATGGATAGTCAGTATGTCTGCGCCACAAGAGATAAATTGGTCAACGTACTTCTCTGGTTCAACTATCATTAAATGAACATCAAGAGGCTTCTTTGCTAGTGTTTTTACCGCTTTTACGACAGGAATCCCTATGGAGATATTTGGCACATAAACGCCATCCATTACATCTATATGCACCCAATCTGCATTGCTACGATTAATCTGCTCAATGCCTTTCCCAAGGTTTAGGAAGTCGGCAGATAATATTGACGGAGACAGTAAATTCATACTTATTTATATGATAATTAATACACAAAAATAACACAATAAAACGAAGTAGAAAACATTGGTATTCTATGCCTCATAAATAATATCTGTCTAATTAGGATTTGTCCATAATGTCAAGAGTCTGAACTATAAAATTAAATATCAAGGCTTGCCGTTCTGTATGCTGGGAGTTTACTTGTGTAAATGACTAATGGCAAAGTGAGCATAACGCAGATATTGGACTTTATAGACGGACTCTATTTAACCACTAGTGCCTCTCTCAAAGATTCATAACTAGCCACTTGCTTAAACACAACTTCCGTGTCGCTTATTTCTTTAAAATGCTCGGTGGCACAGTGTATTTTCAGCTTTTCAATTTTTCGCAAGTCCATCTCGGAGTCGGAGCCTTTGGTTTCTGCAATGAAATATATATGTCGCACCTTGTCTTTATCAAACACAATAGCCCAGTCGGGACTGTAATTAGCAATAGGAGTGGAGACATAGAAGCTCTTTGGCAGTTTGGCATATACCACCACTTCGGTGCTGTTTTCTAAAACTGTCGCGAATTCCGACTCTATTTTCGAATCTGAACTTAGCGCATCGTAGATGTGTTTCTTCAGGGACTCTGATTGACGCAATGCCTGAATATTATTAGCAAAAACAGTTTTTGCATCGTGGCGCTCTTCGGTTTTGTGATACACGATATTGTTGATTATCAGGCTTGCTTTCACCTCATTTATCAGCTTGCTGCATTTGACTATAAACTCCTCTGGATTCTTGCGAACAAGTAGAAACTTCTCTTGCCTGATAGATTTCAGTATTGCCGCTATGCTTCGGCGTGTGAGCTTGGTTTTTGCTTCTATTTCGCCAATGATATCATAAACCGCATGAGCATATCTGTCGTGCTTCATTTGGACATATTCTCGTCTTGATTCTCTCACCAGGCTACCTTCTTTCATTTGCTCTCCTGTTTTTACTTCATACATGCGACTGGCAATATGGAGCTGAATATCTATCTGATTCTTGGCATCTTCAATAAGTTTGTCCGTATCAAACTGCACTTCGTATATTGTTTTCAGATTTATTTTATCCCACAGCGTTTGAAATTCTTTCTTCGCAAAGTTACTGTTAAGCCCCATCGTAACAGTTTTACGCTCATCTTCGGGCTTAAATTCACTACTCATATATACTGCTTTCAACAGCTTGCACACCGATTCTTTGAAAGGTTCTAATCTTTCGGGTAGTGGAATTCTTGCTTGTTCAATCAGCTCCTTACCTTTGTCCGTAATTTTATCATCTTTGTCTATTGCATCGTGTTTGTAGAGCACTTTATTGAGTTCGTTGGCATCATCTTCGGTAATTCGCAATTCCTGACCGCATTCATTCGAAACAATCTTGCTGGCAAAGTATTTCGCATCGGCTTTCTGCGGTCGTTCTTTGAGGGTGTCTGCAATTTCTTTTTGTAGCCCTTTTGCAAACGATTCGTAGTCTTCGGATGCAATAACGGTCAGCTTGTTTAGCTCATGCACCTGCTCGCCCACCAGTTCGAAATCTTGACGAATACCGTGCTTGTCTACACACAAGCGCATACCTCTGCCCACTTCCTGCCTGCGCCTTGTTGCGCTTCCGCCTTCGGCATGCTTTAATGCGCATATCTGAAACACATTGGGGTTGTCCCAGCCCTCTTTCAGTGCCGAGTGTGTGAATATAAAACGAGTAGGCTCGTCGAAGCTGAGTAGTCGCTCCTTGTCCTTCATAATCAAATCATAGGCCGACACATCCTCCGAGTCTTCTTTTCCTCGCTTTACTGTGGGGTCTACAGTTTTTCCCTTTTTGTCAATCGAGAAATATCCGTTGTGGACTTGCGATTCTGAATCGCGACTAAGATATTTAGCATAGGTATCCGATAAGTTGTTTTCATCTACCATCCACTCGCTTGGTGTTGTCAGGGCTTTATACTCCTCCTCAAACATTTGGGCATATTCGCCCAGCTGTTGTTCGCCTAGCTCATCATACACTCTATATTTCTCTACCGCATCAATAAAAAATAAGGACAGTACCTTTATTCCTTTAGCAAACAACAGTTTTTCCTTTTGCAGGTGCGAGAGGATGCATTCTCTTATTTGCACTCGTCGAAAGTCGGCTTCACTGCTGTCGTTAAGAATTTCGCCAGCATAAACGAACTCATTATTTAGTTCGATGCAGTTCTTAGCCCCATCGATACGTTGAATAGTAATATCTTCATAAGCTGGCAGTCCTCCAGACAGCTCATGCAGTCTCGCTCCCTGTTCCACGATAAAAGTTTTGCGTTTCAGCCCCTCGACCTGGCGTTTGTTTATTTCTATAACTGCTCGTGGCGCTTTGTTGGTGCTGAGTCTCACTTCCTGCAAATAGAAATACGCATCGGCGCCGCTATTGCCTTTTATTGTAATACCCTTCACCTGAATTTTCTTTACTAAGCGTTTGTTGTAGGCATCCAAAGCATCTAAGCGATATATCTTGTTATACTCCACCTTATGTGTGGCCGAGTAGCGCAAGGTGAATAGAGGATTAAAGTCTTGCATGCTCTCCAAAGTTTTTTCGCCATCAACCGATTGCGGCTCATCAATGATAAGGATAGGATTGGTTTGCGCAATGACATCGATGGGTTTGCGCGTGCCGAATTGGTCTAGTTCCTGATAAATTCGTCGTGCATCTTTTCCGCGCGCATTAAACGCCTGAGTATTAATAATTATCACACTAATGCGACTGTCGGCAGCAAAGTTCTCAATATCTTGCGGACGCCCTGAGTTATAAATAAAGGGGGTTATTTTATGACCATATATCTCCTGAAAATGCTCTTGGGTAAGCTGAAAAGATTTATAAACTCCCTCGCGAATTGCAATGCTCGGCACGATCACGATAAATTTGCTCCAGCCATATTTTTCGTGTAGCTCATACATGGTGCGGATGTAGGTATAGGTTTTTCCAGTGCCAGTTTCCATTTCAATGCTCAGGTTGTAGCCCAATTTTATTTTTCTGGCATGCTCTATTTTTTGGCTTTCGTGTATATCATTCGTCCGCTGCACCTCCTGAATATTTTGGAGCACTTGCAAGTCCGGCAGTTGAATAGCCGAATTACGATAGCCGATGGCCTCCTCCACCTCAAACATAGTCAACTGTTCCACGTCAGTCTGTTTTGCTTTACGTATAAGTTCCTTACTACGCTCTAGCGTGAAGTGCTTGGTTTTTATTGCCTGACCTCCGAAGCAGTCCACCACTGCTTGTACGGCCTGCAACTGAAAATCTTGTTCTTTAAATTGCAATTTCATTTTCTATTTTTTTGCCGACTTATTGGCCTGATATGGATGTTTTATCATCTCCGGAGACAGATAAACAAGCTCTTTGTTCTTTATCATCGGAGTGAGGAATTTTCTTCTAACATAGACTTCTCCTTTTTTTAGTAGCTTTGAAATTGTGCCTGCGTTTACACAATCATCTTTACATAACTCTCGTACAATATCCTTCACTTTATCATGATTATGCTCCCTATTTTTAAGCTGCCCAATTTTTTCTTTGAGTTCTTTATTTACAATGAATGGTGTCAGTGCCCTACCATATGCACTTAAATCATCATTCGGAATATAATAAGTCGCTTTCCCCTTACCTTCGGAGACTATTAGTCTATGTGCTTTTAGCGTTTTGAGTTCAATACTTGCTTTAAGTGTATCACTATTGCCCATTTGCCGAAAAGTCAGATTGTCTATTGCTCCAATCTCGCGTATAAATACAAGAGCTTGCTTTTGATTATCGTTTAGCTTGTATTTATCGAATAATTTCAACCATTCAATATCTTTTTCATCCAAGAAGTGATGAAGCAACAATCTTGAAACAAAATGATTGTCATTACGATTCGAACTGAACGTTGGCGTAGTAAGATGTGATGCTGTCATTAATCTTCTCATAGCTCTAATGCCCGAGCCTTTGGTTTCTGCCAAGTTTTTTACGTAAAATAATGCAGCGATAAAAGGGTTACGGGTCTTAGGTTCACCTAACAACTCCTCAGATTTTAATGAGTATCCAGGATTTATTATTTCAATTCTATTATCATATCTAATTACCTGTATCAGTCGATGTACTCTGTACGACCTATGCATAAGCGCATTCACTATCGCCTCGCGCAGTGCTTTTATTGGCAAACTAATAGATTCTTATAACTCTTAGTCATATTGTATTATTTTAATCAACTGTTAGCGAGCGCTTTAAGCCGCCAGCTAGAAACTAAAAAACCTTCATCTCTGTTTTGGGGCTCAATTGCTTGAGTAGTTGCTGCACGTTTATCTTTGCCGTATCATCATGGAAGCTGCTATCTCTAAACACCATTCTCCGTGGAATATGGGGTGCAATGGCTTTTGCAAATTCCACATCGATGTTATCATCGAAGCAAGCAAGAAGCGAATTGTCGGCTACTTTTAACACTTGCTTACCTGCCACCTCTATTTGCTCGATTTTTAGCGACAGTGGTAGCCCCAAATCCAGCATCACTTGTGTGAGCAGGTCGTCAGCAGTACGGCCGGCTTTGATGTTATCGGTCATTTGGTCTAGTAGGTTTTGTGTGTACTCTTGTGGCTTGTAGTGCACGTCTTGCATATTGCTTTCGTCTACTTGATACACGCGGAAACCATAGTCGATGTCTGCTCCTGTTTCCTCTTTTATTTTTTTGCCTGCTCGGCGGATTCGTTCTTTTCCTATCTGACATATGTTTTTATAGCCAGCTTTGTGCGCTTCGCTTTTTTCGTCGGTATCTTCAGGGATTTGCACATTGATATATTTCCGCCTGCCACCGTCTTCGGCGTTTAATGCCATTACAGCATGGGCGGTGGTGCCTGAACCGGAGAAGAAGTCGAGGATGATGGAGTCTTTTACAACATTTGCCATTAAAATGAAAGTCTTTATCAAATCTGTAGGCTTAGGATAGTCAAAAATTTTTCCTCTAAATAATGTTTTTATGACATCACTGCCTGTACCTGTGCTAATGCTATCTATCCACGTTGTATATTTTTTTGTTGGTTCTTCGCCCTCCAGTGGTTCATATATTTTTTCATAAGCAATCCACCCTTTCTCTTTTTTTACAAACTCAATATTTCCTTGATTAATTTCTTCATCCATTCTAGCTCTTCCCCAGCGCCAACATCCGTCTTCTGTTTCTGACAACATGGGAAAAACCTCGTCTCCATCAGGTGCAATTATGCTGTAGTATAAATTAGGGCGGTCGCTCCTTTTACTATTAGAGCCCCATTTACGTGCTAGCTGAGTTTTATAATTACGATTCTTGAATTCGTCAAACTTTGGAAAAGTGTCTTTCTCTTTAACTTCCTCTCCAGCTACAAATTCAGATAAATCCCTAGAATAGCATAAGATATATTCGTGAATTACAGCGTAATGTTTACTGTCTTGTCTGCCTCCTCTACCTTTCCAATTTATTTGCGCCACAAAATTCCCCTCTCCAAAAATCTCATCGCAAAGTTTTCGGAGGTTGTGCACCTCATTGTCGTCAATGGATATAAAAATCACGCCATCGTCCGTCAATAAATTTCTCGCTAGCTTCAATCTGGGATACATCATGCTGAGCCAATTGGAGTGGTAGCGACCAGCAGTGTCGGGATTTACTTCCAAGCGTCGGTTATATTCGTCTCTTTGCTCGCTCATTTCTGCCCACTTCTCACGGTCTGTCGTAAAATTATCTTTATACACAAAGTCCTTACCCGTGTTGTACGGCGGGTCGATATATATAATCTTCACCCTGTTTAGATAGCTCTCTTGCAGGAGTTTCAGCACTTCTAGGTTGTCACCCTCAATGTATATATTTTCGGTGTTATCAAAATCCACAGAGTCCTCACGCACTGGGCGCAAAGTTTTGGTGGTAGGCAGGTTGGCAGCAACAATAGCCTCACGCTTTCCTGGCCAGTTCAGCTGGTAGCGTTCTTTTGCTCCTTCCACCACATTGTGGCTTAGCTCTTGGCGCAACAGGTCGAAGTCGATGACTTTGCCCTCGGCACTTTCGGTAACACAGTTGGGAAATAGTTCGGCTATTTTTGTTATGTTCTCACGCACAAAATCTGGAGTTTTCAGGTCGAGTTTTTCTATCGTCATTATTTTTATATTTAATGCCCGTCCATAATGTCAGGAGTCTGAACTATAAAGTTAAATATCAAGGCTTGCCGTTCTGTATACTGGGAGTTTGTGAATTGGGAGTTTACTTGTGTAAATGACTAATTCGCAAAGTGAGTATAACGCAGATATTAGACTTTATAACCAGACTCTATTTAACAGACAGCTCACAAATATAGGCTTTCTTTTCAACTCTTGCGTGATTGTAAGCTGCGTTATTAATACCCAAATTCGCATCACACAACCTACTGCACAGCTCTAGTCCTTCAAAACAAAATGGACTCCGTTCCCTTACGACGGTTCTTGCCTCTTTCATTATAGCACCAGAAATAAAAGTCAACAAAGCGTTAGTTTTAAAGAGATTGGAGCATGTAGCAGACGGGCTAATGCAGAATTTATTAAACTGCTCTCGACGGAGTTTCAGTACCTATTCTGGGGGTAATATAAATCAGGAGTGAATATTTTTATTTTCTTTGTACTCGAAATGCTTATACACAAACAAAATACAAGTCTGAAATCCTATAATACTTTTGGGATTGATGCCAATGCAAAACACTTCATAAAAGCCTCATCAGCATTAGAGGTAGTTGACTACATCAATAAAACTACTGAACTACAACATCTTCCTCGCATGATTATCGGCGAAGGTAGTAATCTCCTATTCACCTCTGATTTTGACGGACTTATAATAAAGCTCGAAAGCTCCAAAATGAGCATCACGGAGTTCGACGGTTCTTCGGAGGTTTTGCTCACTGCGACAGCTGGTGTAGAATGGGACTCATTGGTAGACTTTGCTTGTCGTAATTCTTTGTATGGTTTAGAAAATCTTTCTTTCATTCCTGGAACTGTCGGTGCTTCTGCAGTGCAGAATGTTGGTGCATACGGAGTGGAAGCCGCCGATTTGATTTCGCAAGTCAGAGGCTATGATTTTGCTGAACAGCGTTGGTTTGCAATGTCTGCCGACAGATGCGAATTTGCCTACAGAGACAGTATTTTCAAGCATTACGACAGAGGGCGGATATTAATCTCTGAACTAGATTTTATATTATCTGCCAGACCTCGATTCAATCTTGATTATGAAGATATTAAAGAACGAGCTGAGGCTATGGGAGAATATTCGGCAACTGATATACGAAATATAATAATAGAAATAAGAAAAAGCAAACTCCCCGATCACAAAAAGCTAGGTAGTGCAGGTAGTTTTTTCAAAAATCCAACTATCAGCAAAGAACATTTTGAAAAAATAAAAAATCAGTACCCAGACTTGAGAGGCTACGAATTATCGAATTCAACTATAAAAATACATGCTGCATGGCTGATTGATAAAGTGAGGCTTAGGGGAAAACAAGTAGGTGGTGCTCAAGTATATGACAAACAGCCCTTAGTAATTATAAATAAAGGAAATGCCACCAGTAGCGACATATGTAACTTAGCACAATTAATTCAGAATAAGGTGAAAAAGGAGTTCTGTATAGAACTTCATCCAGAAGTTCTGTACATTTAGGTATAAAATATATCAACATGGCAATATTAAAAGTAGAAGGAAAGAAGAAACTCAGTGGCGAGATCTCCCCTCGTGGAGCAAAAAATGAAGCCTTGCAAGTACTTTGTGCGGCATTACTAACAAGACAAGAAGTGGTTTTTAATAACATTCCTCTTGTGCGCGATGTCTTAGAGCTTATATATATCATTAAAAAGCTCGGTGCAGAGGTAAAAGAAACAGACAGTCATTCGTTTTCCATAAAAATGGAAAAGTTTGATAAAAAATACATAAACTCCGATGAATATTATAGAGATATTCCACGCTTACGTGGCTCTGTAATGCTGATGGCTCCTCTATTGTGTCGTCTTGGCGATGCTATTTTACCTAAGCTGGGGGGCGACAAAATTGGGCGTCGTCGTTTGGACACCCATTTTCGAGGCTTGGAGCTTCTCGGAGCAGAATTTGAGTACGATGACACCCTTAATAGATATCGCATATGGAAGAACAATTCTCTGCAAGGACGGTACATACTTCTTGAAGAAGCATCTGTAACGGGGACAGCGAACGTACTGATGGCCTCAGTCTTTGCCAAAGGTACGACTATAATATATAACGCTGCATGCGAGCCATATATACAACAACTTTGCACCATGCTCAACCGTATGGGGGCAAAGATATCTGGTGTAGCTTCAAACCGCCTGACAATAGAAGGAGTAGACGAGCTCAAAGGCACTGAACATACCATCTTGCCCGACATGATTGAAGTGGGCAGTTTTATTGGAGTAGCAGCCCTTACCAACTCCACTATAAGAATAAAAAATGTACGAGTAGATATGCTCGGTTGCATTCTGCGCGAGTTTAGAAAACTAGGCATAAGAATAGATATTGACAACGACGACCTGATTGTCCGCGAGCAAGATGTATATAGACCGCAAGCATTCATAGACGGCTCCATTCTGACTATACACGATGCTCCTTGGCCAGGTTTGTCGCCAGACCTCATTAGCGTGATGCTTGTAGTAGCAACACAAGCCGAGGGCAGTGTTTTGTTTCATCAACGAATGTTTGAAAGTCGTTTATATTTTGTTGATAAACTCATTGATATGGGAGCACAAGTAATAATCTGTGACCCTCACAGAGCAAATGTTATAGGTCATGGCAGGCGTGTTAGTTTAAAAGCAACAACGCTAATTTCGCCAGATATACGTGCAGGAATGGCTTTACTCCTTGCTGCTCTTAGCGCCGACGGTACAAGCATAATAAAAAATATAGAACAGATTGAACGTGGTTACGAAAACCTAGAAGAACGGCTTAGGGCGCTTGGTGCAGACATAGAGAGAATTGAGGAAAATTAAAACTGATATTTTTTTTTATGCTAGTTTTAGACGCAATGCATTGCGTCTCTACCTCACCGTATTGAAGCTACGCTTCGTTCACTAAAATCCTTGTTTTATCGGATTTGAAGCGCTCGCTACGGAGTTTCAATGCATAAGGGATAATACAGCAAGGGTTAAAGATGCTCCTCTGGATTGTCAATTACTTTTTCGATATATACTTGAGCCTCTTTCATATAAGCAAAAAAATGTTGTTCGAGGGTGTCGGTATGCTGTTCGAGGGTTTTTATTGCAAAAGGGGCTTCGGAAGGAAGGGATGTATACTTACCCATGTTCGATAGAACTTTCTCTATACCTTCTATCGTGGCGTAGTTCAATAGTTGTTGCCGGCTGATGAACGACGGCAACCATATTTTCATCTTGTTGGGTATATTGATGAAATTGGAGAGAAGAATCTTATGTAGCATGCATGTATATTCTGGCAAAGTAATGTCGCTGAATGTTTCCCAATGTTTTGCCAAAAAATGGTCGTATAAAATATCGATTACAACCATTTTATACCTCCGATATTTCTCAGCAAATAAACTTCCTGACGCCTTTGCAATTGGGTTGCTGTCTATAAATGAATCTAATAGGCGATGAAGTAATATTCCATTGCGGATTTCTATAGGATATTTGTTGTAGTCTTTACCTTTTACATAGTCTCCAATAAAGCTGCCGACAATAACTTTATGCCTGCCGCCAGCAAAATAAGTATGAGCAAGAAAATTCATAAGGTCAGGGTTATGCCAACTTTGCCAATTTTGCCTCCCATGGGTGGAGCCGTTTTATATATCGATAAAGTAATTTCCTCTATTCCAGAGTATTCGCGATGTATTCTGTCGATAATTTTTTTGTTGAGCTTTTCCAAAAGGAACATGCTTTCCCCTTCCATCTCTTCTTTGATAGTGTGGTATAGAGCCATGTAATTTACAGCATCGTCGAGGTTGTCGCTATTTGAAGCTTCGGAAAAATCTGCTTTAACTGCAATGTCAACACTAAAACGGGTTCCGACCTTTTGTTCCAGCTCAAAGTGTCCATGATATCCGTAGAATATCATATCTTTTATTTCTATCAGTCCAATCATAATTTTGCTAAAATACTCCTTTTTCCACTAAGTCCACAATTTCCTCCAATTCTTTATCATCACCATTTGGGGCATAAACAGCTTTTAGGTCGTGCCCAAAAAGCCTTGCTACCGATTGCCAGATAAACGCGGTGCGCCCACTTTTCATATCTTTTATTATGGCATAGGATGTTCTGTGTGTCTCTCGGTCTATAAGTTTTATGAGTATTCTGCCTTCGCTTCGGCTTAATTTTTTTATTTTGGCAGAATAGTCTTTCATCATCTTCTTTTCGGCTTCTTTTAAGTATTTGCGTTTCTCCTGCGAACTAATATGTTCATACTTCACTGATAGTTCTCGCAATAATCTTGATGCGTCTTTAGCGTAGGGGAGTACTTTTTTTACACGCATTACCGTGCGCCAATATTTTCTGTCGTTCATTTTCTGTTTGTAGAAACTTGGAGGAAAGATGTAGGTGTCTTTTAAATAGATTATTGGAATGGTGTCGCCATTTTCGACAATGCAGTTTACGTACAGCTGCTGATGACTGCTGTTTACTTGCTGACAATGCGCATGCTTAGCATTTACAAGAGCTGATACAGCGACAATTAAAATCGATACGTATCTGAGTAAACCGTTTGTTGTAGAGTCTTTTGGCATGTCGAAAAATCTGTTTTATCACAAAGATAATCTATTCGGTTTTAAAATAATATTTTACCTTGTCAAACTTTGCTCTGTCAAAAACTTCAATGTCAAGGAGCTTGTCAACCGATGAAAAACTACCGTTTTTATTTCGGAAATTAAGGAGAGCTTTCGTCATTTCTTTATCGATGTAGGGGTGTCGGATTAGTTCCCGATAGTCGGCAAAGTTGATGTTTATTTTTCTTATTTCAGCAATATTTGCGATGCAATACGGTGCAAATTGCTCATAATATTCATCTTTCATGCCATAAACTTCTTTTAATTGCTCGATAGAGTGAAATCCCCCAAGCAATTCTCTGTATTTTACAATTCTGCGAGCATAGCTACTGCCTATGCCGGGTAATGCTTTTAGCTTGGCAGTATCGGCAGTGTTGAGATTAAGCTTAGAAGGGCTTCTCTTGGCGGTTATTGTATTTTTTGGTTCTTCGAGGTAGTCATTTGAGTTTATATTTTTCTGCTGTTCTTTCTCATCATTTGAGACTATATATTCAGATTTTTTTTCTTTCTCCTTCACGCTTTTCTTCTCAATTTTACCTATAATAACCCAAGCCTCTAGCAGTTCGTATAAGGAATCAGTCATTCCGTAGATTCGCTTTAAATCTTCCTTCTTGCGAAACTCTCCACCTCCTTTGCGATAACTGATAATGTTGGATTTAACACGCTTGCTGATACTAAGCTGCATTATAGAGTCTGCGGGGCTAGTGTTTGGGTTGAAGGCAAAAAAGATTGGTTTATTCTTCTCCTCTTCAAGCATCTTCACACTGTCGAGATATGCGCTTATTTCAGCTTTAGTTTCTTTGTCGGCTTTGTATTTGTCGTGAAACACTTGCTTGTAGAATATATTTGCAATGAGTAGTAATACGATAATTGTAGATAGGGCAAACAAAGCCCTCCGCTCGTGTCTGGTGAGCTTTATATCATTGTCCTTGTATAATAGTCTCTTGCTCAAAAGTTCTTTCTATTTTTTTTGTGCGCAAGTTAACAAAAAAATAGACTGTTACCTTAAAATTAAGGTGTGTAATTTGGGTATTATAAAAAGGATTACTAATGTTATGTACAATTAACTTTAAATAAAGTATTGAAGAATGGGAGTGATATACCTTGAAAATCTTCCTAGCTTTGTTTTAAAATATCAAACATATCAGAGTGAAAATTTTCAAACAGTTGTTCATCATATTAGGTGTCAATTTGATTGGCGAGGCAATCAGCCTATATCTCAGACTGCCTATCCCGGGTAGTATTGTGGGCATGATTGTGCTCTTGGTTTTGCTGTTCTCGGGGCTAATCAAAGAAAAGCACATCCGCGAGACTGCAGACTTTATGCTACAAAATATGGGCTTTTTCTTTATTCCTGCAGGAGTTAGTGTGATGATATCTTATAATGCACTCAGAGGACATTACACCGAAACGGTTTTGGTAATAATATTGTCTACAATAGTCGTGATTGCTGTTACCGCATTGGCAAGTGAGCTATTTATAAAAATAAAAGAGAAGCGTAATGGACACTCTAACTAACACTTATATATTTGGAATATTTACTACAGTCAGTTTTTTTTATCTGCTAAACTCTCTTAAGGTTCGTTTTCGTTTGAGCTGGCTAAACCCCTTGCTCTTTTCTATTGCAGCTATTATTTGTATGCTGATATTTAGTAAGATACCTTACGAACATTACACGAAAGGAGGAAGTGTTATAAATGCTTTGCTAGGTCCAGTAACTGTTGTGCTGGCAGTGCCGCTATATCGTCAGCGAAAGCTAATGTTGCAATATAAGTATTGTATAGGAGGCGGTATATTATTGGGCGTGATATCAGCCCTTGCATCGGTTGTTATATTCAGCCGTTTGTTCGGATTAAGCGAAATCTTGGAACGCTCGCTTATTCCACACTCCGTCACTACGCCAATAGGTATTAGTATCAGTAATATGCTTGATGCTCAAGAAGGAATAACGATAGTTGCAGTTATGATAACAGGGGTATTTGGAGCGATGACGGCCAATTTGTTCTTTAAATTGTTAGGTGTAAAACATCCTGTTGCGAAGGGTCTTAGCATGGGTACTTCTTCGCATGCTCTAGGCACATCGAAAGCACTAGAACTGGGGGAGACCGAGGGGGCTATGAGTAGCTTGGGAATTGGTGTAGCTGCACTGACAACTGTATTGGTCATTGCTACAATGCAACTTCTGGGGTGGTATTAGTAAGCAAGATAAAAATCTTTTTCCTTGCGCAACCTTTCATATATTTGTGTGTCTTTTATGTGAATCAATAAACCATATAATATGAGAAAACTATACATACTACTTGCTCTTGCAAGTGGCTTATTAATAGCGGCTTGTGAGAATAGCGGCGATGAGGAGACGTTCGGTCCTGATGTGGAACTCATGGGCTTTGAATTGTTTCAGGATTACGACACAATACGTGTAGAAATGTTCAAAATGTATGTCAGATATAACACAAATAATAATTATGCTTTGGAATATGCAATTAATCCGCAGATATTTACAGATATTAATGATATAAATATAACTCTGTTGTCTGGAATGAGTTCAATCTTTGCTGATGGTACTAATATGAATAAATATTTTCTTGTTGACGATGATACTCACGGCGATGAACTATATCAGACTATCGGCAATTATACCGATGAGGCTCAAATAAGAAGTCTGAATCCATCGTTGGTATTTACAAATCAGTACGAACTGAAACCTAATGCCGACGCAATAATACCTCCCAATTCCGACACGTTGAATTTAGCATTTGCAGTACAGATAGACATGACAACTAGGGGTTTGAGAAAAAGTTATGTAGATACTCTCAAATGTACATTAATACCATAAAACGAGGAATATGAAAAAGTATACATTTCTAAGTATTGCATTAATATGTACTTGTCTGACAGTTACTCATGCTCAGAGTGAAAAGGTGGAAGCCGATTCGAAAATTAAGTGGGGAGCCGAAGCTAGTTTGAGAGGTTCAAGAATGTCCATGAACTTTTATATCGAAAACAGTGTCAATAGTTTTAATTTTATGAGAGAGAGTCCATTGACAATAGGAGTTTTTATGGAGATGAATAAGATCGAAGCTTTAATCAATACAAATGGCTTTGGCATTACGGCTTTGGCTAGTTATAATTTTCATAAGAAATTCTGGCTAGGTTTGTTAGGGTCTTCCGAATCTTATTACTACGATGCTTATATAGGAGATATGGGCTATGGTGGCGATATGAATATTAGCAGGGTGCAGGCAGGGTTAGGCTATCACAATTTGCTTGGCAGAAGGCTGAAGTTCAAAGCTGGGCTGTGGGGTGGTATTCTTAACGGAGGGAACGATGAAGGCTTTTACGTAGGAAGAAGATATGGGAGCGCCTGGGAATATCCCATCGGATATGTAGACTACCCTGACAACAAAAAAGTTAAGCGCATTGACAAATTTTGTCTTAATGCGTCCTTTAGTTATAGCGCAAACATATACCTTGAGTTATTGCCAAATAGTGAAAAGAACCGAAGGAGTCCTATAACTCCATTTGTAGAAATGACCATTTTTGGAAGTGTCCCCAATGCAACTATGGATAGGAGAATAGACGAATGGATTGACGGAAATGTTGTATTTAAAGAGTCTATAGATTATAGTGATTGGGACAGAGAATCTTTAAATGTTTGGTTTGGCGCAGGCATCAAATGGTACTTTAAGTACTAGTAGGCACTATTTATTTTGTACCTTTGTGCATCAATTTATAGTCTGTGGCATTAAAGAATATAAACGACATAAGTAAATTCCAACAGTTCGACAATATGGAACTGATTGCCAAAGAGGTGGTGGAAGGATTTATTGCAGGTTTGCACCGAAGTCCATTCCACGGATTTTCGGCAGAATTTTCCGAACATCGTTTTTACAACCCAGGAGAATCAACAAAAAATATTGACTGGAAGCTTTTTGCCCGTTCAGACAAACTTTTTGTAAAGCAGTATGAAGAGGAGACAAACCTCCGTTGCCAAGTGGTAATAGACAATTCCTCGTCTATGCTTTTCCCTTACAGCAAAGGAAACCAGTTTCTAATTAACAAACTGGCATTCTCGGTTTACAGTACCGCTGCTCTAATCTACATTCTTAACCGACAGCGCGATGCCGTTGGCTTGACGCTTTTCTCAGAAGATATTGACTACCATATCGGAGCCTCGTTGATGCCTGTGCATATTGATATGCTGTATAACTACCTCAATGGTATTATTCAGCCTGAGGCATATAGGCTAAAGAGACACACAAATACCATAAATGTTATACACACCATTGCGGAGAGCATCGCTAAGCGCTCGTTTGTGGTGATATTTAGCGATATAGCAGAGAGTGCAGGCTTGGATAATTTATTCGAGTCCTTGCAGCATCTGAGATATAATAAACACGAGGTATTGTTATACCACGTGACAGACCATAAGATGGAGAAGAATTTTGATTTTAGCAGTCGTCCACATCGCTTTGTAGACTTGGAAACAGGTGCCGTTGCAAAACTATTACCACAGGAAATAAAAAGAAACTACAAAAGTACACAAGACGCTTTCTATGCAGAGCTGAACACCAGATGTGCAATGTGTGACATTAACATGGTGGAAGCTAATATTCATGATAATTTTGACAAAGTGCTGATATCATTCTTGCTTAAGCGGAAAAAGTTACTTTAGAGTATGTCTTTTGATAAACAGATATTTAGACTTACCATTCCCAATATTATTAGTAATGTCACTGTCCCTATATTAGGGCTTGTAGATACTGCATTGATGGGGCACCAGAAAGTGAACAGCGAACTATATCTTGGGGCTATTGCTCTAGGAACCATCATTTTTAATATGATTTATTGGAGCTCCGGATTTCTGCGTATGAGTACCTCGGGTTTTACCTCGCAGGCCTATGGTAGAGACAGTAAGGAGGATGTTAGTATTGAGTTACAACGTTCTCTTATTGTCGCTTTTATAATTGGCGTTATAGTGCTTTTATTACAGCAACCTATCTTAGATATAAGTCTCGACTTGCTAAATGGAACTAATAGGATAAAGGTCCTAACCTCTGAATATTTTGGCATACGGGTGTGGGCAGCGCCTGCTGCAATAATGCTCTTTGCCTTCAACGGCTGGTTTCTGGGAATGCAAAATTCTAAGTTTCCCCTTTATATCGCATTGTGTATCAATATTACAAATTTAGCTTTGAGCTACTATTTAGTGAAGGTCTGGGATATGAAATCTGCCGGAGTAGCACTTGGCACCCTTATTGCCCAATATGCTGGACTCTTGTTGTCAATAATTCTGCTTGTTTGTAAATATCGATTTGTCTTTGAATGGTTCAGCCTTATTAAGGTACTGAAGCTTGATAAACTTGCTGATTTTATGAAGGTTAATGGCGACATCTTTGTTCGGACTTTGTGTATTATTACCGTTTTTACATTTTTCAACGCTAGGTCTTCGGCAATGGGAGAGGTAACTTTAGCTGCAAATTCTCTGTTGTTGCAGTTTCTGATGTTCTTTTCTTTTTTTATGGATGGACTGGCTTATGCTGGAGAGACTTTAGTGGGCAAGTACGTTGGGCAAAACGATAAGCCGTCGTTGCAAATATTAGTGAAGAGACTAGTGTTCTGGAGTGTAGTTATAATGATTGGCTTTACTCTTATAAATTCCCTTTTTGGCAAGGATCTGATAGACTTACTAACATCTGAGGAGAGCATTGCAGTGAGACAGGAAGCTTATTCCTTTGTTGTATGGATAGCTTTAATTCCTGTTGCTAGTTTTATGTCCTTTATGTGGGACGGAGTGTATGTGGGAGCGACAAAATCAAAATCGATGCGTAATACTTTGTTGCTGTCGACCTTTTTAGTATTTTTCCCAGTCTATTACCTAACTCGCCGTATGCTGGGCGATGATGCTTTGTGGCTGGCTATGTTGTTGTTCTTTTTTGTTCGTGGTGCCTATCTGGCTTTTATGTATAAAAAAGTAGTGCTAGAAGAATAATTTATTCATCTTATGCGTTCGTTGAACTCAACACCGTAGCAGCTGGGGTTGGACACACAAAATATATGACTCTAAAACGACACCAAATGCTCTAAATTCTCAATATTTTTTGAACTGACAAAAATAGTGCAGATAAAAAGTTACTTTTGTACTAAATATTTACTTGCAATTGGCGATAAGGGAGGGTTTTCCCTTATCGCCACTATTCGCCTTACGTTTAGAGTTTATCCATAGAATTGGGAGTCAAAACTAAACAATTAAGTTCTGAGAGTAATACACTTTGTTATAGAGGGCATAACGCAAATGTTGGGACTTAATAAAATGGACTCTATTAATGCTGTATCTAAGAGTTATAGAATAAAACACATGAGACCTTCATGCAGTAGGCTATAGGCTGTAAGCCTAACTACACACAGGAGGATGATTAACAAACCAGCAAAAGCATAAAGCCTATGGCTTACAGCTTATTGCAGTATTTTAAACAGATGAAATCAACAATTATTCTGGTCGATTCGTTCGACCTTTGGAAACCATACTACGAAACAGAAACTTTAGTTACTGCCACGGAGTACTTGCAGAACAACGAGTTGGTAAACAGTCCATTGTCAATAATAAATCTTTGCAGTAATGTAGAATATCACTCCGAGGGTTATTATTGCTCACTACTCGCTCAGGCCCGCGGACATAAGGTGATCCCTGATGTTGGTGTTCTAAATAGAATAGAAAGTGGCGCATTGACTCGTCTGGACGACCATCTGCAAAAGATTTGTTATAAATGGATGCAATCGAAAGAGATACAGGCTGACATTTTTGAAATTGATGTTTATTTTGGGCTAACAGAAGATCCTGAGTTAGCGAAAATTGCCCGTTTTATTTTCGAGCAATTTCCATGTCCCCTTATAAGAGTCAGCTTTGCCAATCGCCTTCGAAATCAAATTGAGTCCATCAAGACACTGAGTTTAAATGAATTAGACGATAAACAGGAGGACCTGTTCGCATCGGCGCTTGATAGCTTCAATAATAAAGTTTGGAGAAAGCCTCGTCATCACAAAACCTTTCGTTTTGATCTTGCTATTTTACACGACCCTGACGAGCAGCTACCCCCAAGCAATAAAACAGCACTGAATAGATTCATTGCCCAAGCAAAGAAGATGAACATAAATGCAGAATTGATTACCGAGGAAGATACTACCCGTTTGTTGGAGTTCGACGGTTTGTTTATACGCCAAACAACCGCAGTAAACCATATCACATATCATCTCGCACAAATGGCTCATCAGGCAGATATGGTGGTGATAGACGACCCTTTGTCAATAATACGTTGCACAAATAAGGTGTACCTAAAAGAATTGCTAGACAGAGAAAATATACCCACTCCGAAATCAGAACTAATATTTAAGAATGACCTCATCTCTTTTAATAGGTTATCTGCAATATTGGGCTCCCCGATTATTCTGAAAATCCCCGATGGCTCTTTCTCCATAGGAATGTACAAAGTCAGTACAGAAGACGAGTATATAAAGGCCGTAAAAGAGCTTGCAGAAAAAACGTCTATCCTATTGGCTCAGGAATTTGTGCCAACACCCTACGACTGGCGCATCGGCATAATAAATGGGGAAGCTCTATTCGCATGCAAATATTACATGGCACGAGGGCATTGGCAAATTTATAAGCATCAGGATAAAAAAATAAAATCTGGATCTTATGAATCCGTTCCTATAGGAAAGGTTCCAAAACATGTTGTACGTAACGCTATAAAGGCAGCATCGCTAATTGGGAATGGCTTATATGGCGTTGACTTAAAGGAGATAGACGGGAAGTCGCTGGTTATAGAGGTAAACGACAACCCATCAATAGAACATGGCATTGAAGACGACATACTAGGTGACGAGCTCTATCGACTTATTCTCAGAGAATTTCTACATAGGATGGAACAAAAAGGACAGAAAGCATAGCATCGATGCACTTGGTAGAAAAAGCAAAAATCAACGATTTGAGAGAAATCGTAGCAATGGAAAAACGATGTTTTGGTCTGGATGCTTTTAATCAGCAACAATTAAAGTACTTGCTTACCCAGGCAAACAGCTCTTTCCTACTGACTCGCCACGATAAGAAAATTAGTTCGTATATCATACTCCTAATGCGGAAAAATAGCATCAAAACTCGCATCTACTCGCTTGCAGTTTCTCCCGAATTTAGAGGTGCTGGTTTGGCTCAACTACTAATTAGCCAAGCCGTCATGTTTGCTAAAGCGCTCGAACACAAAGAACTGACCCTTGAAGTTAACGAAAATAACGAAAAAGCTATAAGCCTATACACTCAACAAGGTTTTGTTGTTTTTGGAGAGAAATCATCCTACTATCGAGATGGTAGCAAAGCTTTGCTCATGCAAAAAAGAATAGAATGAATCTGGGTTTTAAAAAATCACTCCTCAATACAGATATCGTATTTCTCTAACAGTCCTCTAAGTCCAGATACTGAAAACCTGGCTTTTCGTACTCGGTTTTGTTCAGGATTGATGGAGTAGTTATAAGAAGTTCGCAAGTCTGCTTTTTCAATATTGGTTTGCTCAAAAATAGCCTGCTGCATATTACAATTATCAAAAATAGCACTTTCCATATCGCACTTCACAAAATCAACGACCAATAACTGAGAATCCCTAAACACGGTTTTCTTAATTTTTGTATTGAAAAAAGAGGAATAATTAAGCTGGCAAGCCTTGAAGCTAAATGACAGTCCGAAATTATTACAGTCGTTAAAACGTAACCCCAGCATCTTACAATTTTCGAAATCAACATCCTGTAACGATGTTTTGTGCAGTGTTGCTGATGTAATATTGCAGGCTTTGAATGTACAGGCAATAAATTTAAAGTCAGACAAATCAGACTCTGCTAGATTGCAATTCTGGAATGTGCAACCCTCGTATTCTCCTTTATCTAAGAGAGTATTGTCGAATATTTTGTTTTCGTAGTATACCATAACTCGCAAAGCTAATAACTTGAACTGTTATTCCAAACGACTCTCAAAATACGCATCAAGCGATCTTGCAAAACTAATGAAAATGAGCGTTGAAAATCAGTCAATTACGCAAGGAACGATTGTATTAGCGAGGTACATCTGATAAATAAAAAAATATAAACAACTGAAATTACTATCTTCGCACAATTATTATTAATACAAAAAGAAGATGATCTATTTTAACATTAAGTCTGGAAGGCATACGGTAGTGGCAATGCTTCTAGTATTTATTTCTCTTGGTATTTCGTGCGACAAAAATGAAAAAACAATGAATAACAACCCCCTTTTAAGCGAGTTTAATACTCCACATCACACAGTTCCGTTCAATGATATTAAGGCGTCGGACTTCGAACCAGCTTTTGAAGAAGCCTTCAAGCTGGGGCGCAAAGAAATAAGTGAAATCGTTAATAATGCAGATGTGCCAACTTTTGAAAATACAGTGGCACAACTCAGCAACTCGGGCGAGAAACTAGGGGTTATTGCAAGTATCTTATTTAACCTCAATAGTGCTGAAACTAATGATAGTATTCAGCAAATAGCAATGAAAATATCACCTAAGTTGACAGCATATGGCAACGAAATAAACCTGAACCAGAAGTTATTCGAAAGGGTGAAGTCAGTATACGAGAACTGCGACAGAACCAAGCTCTCTCCCGAAGAAATTACCATTCTCGAAGATACTTACAAGGGCTTTACTCGTAGCGGAGCTAATTTAAATGACGCTGATAAGGCTGAATACAAGGTGCTTACAGAAGAGTTGTCGACACTTACAGTGCAATTTGGACAGAATGTACTTGCCGAAACCAACAGGTATAAGATGCATATCAGCGACGAAGGTAAACTGGCAGGACTTCCTGCCGATGTGAAAGATGCTGCCAAAGCAAAGGCTAAGGAAAATGACATGGACGGATGGGTTTTCGACCTGACTGCGCCAAGCTACATGGCGTTTATGAAATATGCCGACAACAGAGAGCTGAGAAAAGAGCTGTACGAGGCTTATATGTCGAAATCGACCAAGGGAGATGAGTACGACAATCAGGATGTTGTCAGAAAAATAACAAGTCTGCGTCTGGAAATCGCAAAGCTCTTGGGCTACGACTGCTATGCCGATTATGTCCTCGAAGACAAGATGGCAAAGAACAAAGAGGGCGTTTACGACCTGCTCAACGAGTTGCTGACTGCCTACAAACCCGCTGCCATCAACGATTATAAAGAGGTGAATGCCTACGCGTCGAAGAATGGACTGAAAGACGAGGTACAGGCATGGGACTGGAGCTATTACAGCGAGAATCTGAAAGAGGAAATGTATTCCATTTCCGACGAAGAGACCAAGCCCTACTTTGAGTTGGAGGCCGTTAAGAAAGGGGTGTTCGGACTAGCCACAAAGCTGTGGGGCATCACATTCAAAGAAAATAAAGATATTCAGGTTTATCACCCCGAAGTCACTGCCTACGAAGTGTTTGACAAGAGTGGCGATTTCCTTGC
>JBKECH010000062.1:0-6273 GCA_047974415.1 Bacteroidales bacterium
GAAGTGGGAGCCGTTTCGTACAAGGGTAGCGGTTATGGCAACTTAGAAACTAATTCTACTGATAAGTTAGGAAGCAAAAGTGTTTCTAATATCGATAACGATATTCACTCTACTAGAGACATATATACCACATCATTAGATTGGTCGAAGGTTACGAGCTTTGCTAACATAGGAATAGGAGGAAAACTAACTTTTAGTACCACAGCAGATAATTATAGGGAGTTCCTTCAGCAGTCTAATGAAGCGAACCCCATGACATCAACTAACTTTGAGTATAAAGAAGATGTTCAAGCCGTTTATTTTGACATTTCAAAAAGTATCAATAGCTGGGATATGAGATTTGGGCTGCGAGCTGAAAATACAATAACTGAAGCTCATGAGTTCCGATTAGACAGTATCAATACAAACAATTACTTTGAGCTATTTCCAACCTTTAGTTTATCCTACACAACTAAAAACAATAGCTTATTAGCATTTAGTTACAATAGACGTTTGTCTCGCCCGTGGATGTGGGCATTAAATCCCAGACGTACTTATATAGGAGATAACTCAGTTATAGAAGGGAGTCCATTTCTGCGTCCTTCATTTGGTAACTACTTAACACTAAAATATGCTTATAAAAAGATGTCTTTCACTATTGGAGGGAATTTTCAAGATGATATGTTTAATTCACAAACAACTATTTATAGTCCGGGAGATAGCTTATTTGTAATTGGTAGGTATAATAACTATAAAGAACAATCTTACTATGCAAATTTCAATGTTCAAATAGATACATGGAGTTTGTGGACTTCGTATAATCTTATATCCGGCTCATATTTTAAGAATCAGAATACTGATAATACATTCAGCATTGCGGATAAAGAAGGTTACTCTTTATATTTGAGTTCAAACAATACTTTCTATCCACTAAGAGGTAAATCCAGAGATAGGTTAAGCATAAGCCTTAATTTTTGGTATAAACCTGATGTTGATGCTGGTCGTGAAATTTCTTACTCTGCCTCTAATCTCAGCTTAGGTGCAAATTGGAATGTGATAAAAGATAAACTAAATCTAACCATATGGGCTTCTGATGTATTTGCAAACCAAAAAAATATATTCGAAGCATGGGTAAATTCTACATATAGCCACGTTAATGAATATAACGATATTAGAAGTGTACAGTTTTCATTAAAATACAATTTTGGAGGAAACGTTAAGGTAAAACATAAAAATGTAAATCAAGAAGAAGTTAATCGATTGTGATGGAATTCTGCTAGAACTACTAAAACCTTACTTCGTTAAATATTAAAAAGGGAAATCTCTCTTTTTTAGTATTTAACTAGATTTCATTGTAAATTTAGTTTTTTTACTCTTCCTTAATCAAATGTTTCAAATCGGGGTCGCTTTTATTCGTTCTTTTTCATCGTCTATTAGTTGGCTTATGTCTTTTTTTTACTTGCCAATAGTTCTGTTCTATTGTAGCTTCCATTTGGTCGTTTCCGTGTTCGTCTAAGAATGAGCAAATCTCGACTATTGACTGATAATCTTTTGTTTCTGCACTAACTTTCTCAATATCTACAATGATTTCGGCATGGAATACCTTTTGGTCGATGCGCTCATCGAAATTATCGGACACCAATGCCTTGTCTTGAGGCGAATAGATTCTGGTGGGGTTAATCACACAGCCATAATGGAGCGCAAACTCCTTGAGCGAACGATTGACTTCAGCCTCATATTTACTTGCTCTACTTACCGCCGATTCAAGATTGTCGGTAACGATAGCCTTAGGAACTCCGCCGAAAAAACGCAACGCATTACTCATGCAATGCAAAAAATCTTCTCACTTCTGACTCTTGCAGGCCTCCACATAGGTGTATTGACTGTTGGGGAGTATGGCTACAAAAACCTCTACTTTCTTGATTTCTCCTGTCGCTTTATCCATTATCTCTAGTCGCTTGCCAGCAAAGTCAACATACATCTCCTTGCCTGCCTCATGTGCTAACTTCATCGAGCCCTTTTCCTTGGCATACTTGCGATGATAGTGCTCCATAAACTGGGTGTAGCCATAAGGCTGTTTTACTTGACTACTGTAAGCTTGATAGTGATACTTGTAGGTGAAGCCTGGATGGTTTCGAGCTTGATTGATCTGTTCAAACCAGCTCATCAGCTCGTCATAGCGTTCTGATATAAGTGTGGTGTGAGTGGTAAATAGCTCGGATAACTGTAATTCCTCCAGCTCCAAAAGTTCATCAATGCTCTGCGTGCATGACTTAAATTGAGCCACATAGGTGTTGATTGTGTTGCGACTAATGCCTAACAATTTACCTATTTGACAATTGCTTACACCATCGCGGTATAAGCTTAAAATCTGTTTTAAATCCATCGGATTAAGTGTATTTGCCATAACGAGCAAAATACTCATTTGGCGGGTTAAACTTAATCTCTTTCAGTTGCACAAAACGAACCGTAATGTATAGCTCACTTTAGCTCACGCCCCCTCCTCCAAAAGAAAGTAAAAACATGGCACGGTTTGCTCCAAAAACAGTGGCATGGTCTGACCGAAATAGCCAAGAAGGCTTGTGGCGAGAATTAACATGGCTAAATTACATCCTAGTTCTCCCCCTTGTGGGGGAGTTGGAGGGGGCTTAAATTTTAAACGGATGAACAAACAACACAAAAAAAAATACTACTATCACTGTCAATTGTTGTACATAGTATACAATTGTATGGGCAAAATCATGATTACAAACTGATTAAAAAACCTCTCATACATAAGCTCAGCTCGACAAGCGATAAATATAGAAATGACTGCCAGATACGAAGAGAATGCACGCTTGGCATCAATACTAAAAGCTATTGGCAACAAAAATGTAGAACTAATCGAGGTTAATGGCTTTGATCATGGTGATGTATGTGCTCTGGCATGCATATTGGCTATTAAGTGGATTAGAAAATCATTGTAACTTATGAGAACCAACGATGAGTATAACTTTGCTCATAAGTATCATTTCTTTTTGACCGATGGAGAGGAATCTCTCACTATTAATTCTGTAGCCAATGTTATATTAGTTGTTATTCCTTTTTCTTCGTTTTGCAATCTACTCAGTAGAAGGTTTATTGTTTTCTGTGCAATTGCTTTTCTGGGTTGAGCAATTGATGTTATTGAAGGTTTGTGAATTCTGAAAAAATCATTTTCATCAAATGCCAACACAGCAATCTTGCCAGGAATAGATATATCGAGATTACTTATTGCTTCAATTCCACATACTGCCAGATAATTAGTACTAAATACTAAGGCATCAAAATCAGGATTCTCTTTTAGGATATCCTTAATTATTGTCACATATGTTTTCCTATCGCTAGTGAAGTTCAAAGGAAAAACTCTAGATTCTAATCCATTTTCCTTCATTGCATCATTATATCCTATAATTCTTCCTTCTTTTTCAGGGTCTCCAAATGCTGTAGCAACAAGCCCTATATTCTTATAGCCATTTTTTATTAAATGTTGAACTCCATCGTATATGCCTCCTTCATCATCAACCAAAACTGTGTCAACATTCTTATTTTTGAAAGCCCTATCAAATAAAACAACCTTAACGCCTCCATCAATAAGATCTTTTATGTCATCCTCTATTCCCATTGTAGGTGCAATAATACAACCATCTGTTCCCATTGTTTTGAACATACTCAGAAATTCTTTTGCCTTTTTAGTATCATTATCTGTGCTACAATATACAATACGATAGCCGCTTTTATATGCTAAATCTTCAATTTCTTTGGCTATATTTGCAAAAAATGAGTTGGATATATCCTCAACCATCAAGCCGATTATTTTTGTTTTGCCCGAACGAAGATTTTTGGCAAAATGATTAGGTTGATAGCCCAATTCTTTAATCTTCTCATGAACCTTCTTCACAAGAGATTTACTTATACTATTTTCTTTATCCTTCCCATTTATGATGAATGATATAGTTGTTGTTGAAACCCCTACTTCTCTAGCAATATCTTTTATCGAAACCTTTTTCTTTACCATCCTTATGTCTCCTTATATCCGCAAAGTTAATTGAGTACTAGAGCTCTTATGCAATTTAAATAAGCTTCAAAGTAACACTATTTGGTGGAATTCACCTAATTATTGAACAATTTCTTTCCTAAAGAGGTACTATCATCCAGGGCAACTGCATTTAAAATCCCATTAATTGTTCTCGGTATTTAAGGTCAAGAGTAGCTTTCATTTGCTTCCTTTTCTTGCTGATTTTCGGGGTTTTATCACTATTGAGCAGAGCTATCGTTGTTTTGGATAGCATATTAAAATTCTCTGCCTCAAATTGCTTTTTTTTTCTTGATGCGTCTTCATTAAAGGTTACATCTAGCGTCCAATGAAGATTGTTCTCTATTGACCAGTGAGCTCTTGTTTCTTCATTCAATTGTTTTGCATCTTCAGAAAGGCTACTGATATGGTATCTTTGCTCTGTTCGTTCCTTTTTGTTGACTTGTCAATGACATGTGTCTCTAGTACAATAAGAGATGATAGGCTTGTCCAATCTTCAGGAGATTCCACAAAGCTCAAATCGCTATACACTCGGCAAGTTCTTGTCTCAATTCTTCCATGACTAAAGTCTTCTGAAGTGTCTTCCGAAATAGGAGTTAGGAACCGATCCGTTTCTGCGATTGCCTGAGTTAAGAGTTTCTGATTTTCCTTGGCTGCCAAAATGTAATCGCCTTCATTTTCGATAATCTTTGTGGCTGTATTCTTCTGGCAATCTATTGCATCTATTGTGATTGTGCAGCCAGCAGTTACAATCGCATCGATAAGTTCTGGAATGGCTGTTATTTCATTGCTCTTCTCCGATACGCTAACTTGTGCTAAATAAAGGCCACTCTCACTAGCCCAGGCAGATATAATATGCGGCATATTTTTGTCTGTGTTACATTGTTTGGCTCCTCGCATCGTTTTGCCGCCATCTACTGCAATTACTTCGCCCGGATAGTACCCTCGAATAGATTCTATCCAATTATTAAAACAGCGATTGAAATGATGTGGCTTTATTGCTGCAAAGACTCTCTCCAGAGTATCCTCAGATGGGATACCGTGCTTGAAGTCTCCAAACTTCCTTAGCCAAGTCAGCTGACTTTCTCCAAATGTAACGATTGTAGATCAGCTAGTTGCACCACAAAGCATGGCTACAACTGTAAGTAATAGTATATCAGATAGGTGATGTCTGAAATTCCCCTTAGAAGTTCTGCGTGGATCTTGTAGGTCTGAAAAGAGCTTCAAAAATAAGTTGCTGTTTGAATACCTGGGCCCGTTGTTTTGCAGAGCATTTAGCCACTATTGGCTAAATGCTCTGCAAAGATAATAAAGTCAGTTAAATAATTTCATATAATCTCATATTTTAATGCTGTTGCCCTGGTAGTTACGCTCTCTTTTGTCGTTACGAATCGAGTATTCAATTCACTCTTCCCCACCTCCGCTCTCGCCGTTCTCCCTTGCAAATACCCACCAACTGCGCCACTTGCGCCGCCCACAATGACCCCGCTCTTCATGCCCGATAAGCCCGCTTGGTTGGCTGCGGCGAAATCGCCACCCGAAAGCATTAAGCCTGCGGTAAAACCGCCTACATAGCCTCCTGCCACTGCTCCCGTGATGCCTTGTGAAAGAGCTAGAAAATAATCTTTAGACTACTGAGCTAGCTATAAAGTGAGCGATGCTGCCCAAATAATCTCTACAAATATAGTGAGTTTTTAATTCTACTATTCAAAACTTATGCCATCTCTTCTATGGTAAGTTTTCTATATATTGCCACTATCATCCGAAAGTTTTTTTTGAGAGAAATAACAATACTTCGTTCTACAATACTTCGTTAAAAATTTTGATAACCATTTACAAATCAACAAAATAAATCGTTTTTTTTTTATTTGGAATGCTCCCTGATAATCAGTATCTTAGTCGGATTTTAGCACAAATATATTAAGCATGATTATCAAGGGAGCAAATATCTACAACAGCTTAATTTCCAGCATACTAGGCGACGCTTTGTTTCTGAATAAATGCAGGAGAGACTTTATTTGTGAAATCTTACTACTTTTTTTTCCATCAAAGGAAGAATAAATTTCCTCCAACTATCTCGTTTCGGAAGATTTACAGAACAAAGATACAGAAATCAATTTGAAAAACCTTTCGATTTCTTGGATTTCAATAAAAAACTGACACTTTCTCACGGAGGAAGCCGTTTCGTTACAGCGTTTGATCCAAGCTATATCAGCAAATCTGGAAAAAAGACTCCTGGA
>JBKECH010000133.1:0-29306 GCA_047974415.1 Bacteroidales bacterium
GTAGGACACTTTTATTCATTTTTCTTGTTGTATTTTTGTGGCATGCAGGTGAATGTGCATCTTCGTTTTAACCCTGCCACTTAGCAAGAAGCTTCTTACTATCGTCTGAAGGAGTCTTATCTCGATGTGCGCGGACGTGTGCATTCCCTCCTTGTTTTGAATTTTGGTTTTGAGCCTTCACTGAAGCCCCTCCAAATCTAGCGCATTGCACAGGCATAGAGTTTGCGCTTCCAAAATCGACCTAGCCAATTTATTTTCCCAGAAAATCAGGATGGACTTACCCAAGAAGAACACCTTTTTGCTGAAAGATACTGCAAAGTTATGGTACTTGATGCCCGAAAGCAGGAAATCACCTTGCGGGAGGTGCAAACCGCACCCGACGAGGATTATTATTTGGAGATTACCTCTCCCTCAAAAGCCATGACAGAGGCCTCGATGAATCGGCAGCTAAAGGCTGATTTGAATCTGCGCCCCATTTATCATCAGAAGGATGAACGCAGCGATGCTCATTTGTTCTTAGGCTTGCTTTCTTATTGGATTGTCAATACCATACGCTTTCAAATCAAACAATCAGGCGACAACGCCTATTGGACAGAAATTGTCAGACGCATGTCAACACAGAAGCTGGTGACTACAGAAGCCATCAATGCTTTGGGCGAGAAAGTAGAGCTGAGGCAGTGCAGCAAACCAACAAAACAAGTAGAATGAATATACTCCACTTTAAAATTTAAACATGCACCATTTAAGAAAATAAAAATCTGTAGGTCACAGCCGCCACCCGAATAATCGCCCAGCCCAACGCTGACTGGGAAAGTGAGTCTGAGAGAGTGAAAGTTGGGCTAGCTATTTTATGAGTTGTTGAAAATAAGCCCTGCAAAAAATTGCAGGACTCGAGCTTCTTCACCTACTTGAGTGGCATGTATAATCCTGAAAGAGATTGGCAGAATTTGTCGCAAGAGCCAATAAGAGGACCCGTTGAGCTGACCTTATTCGACTAGGGGGCTTGTAATTCTAGATTGTTACTGAAACTGTTGAAAAATATGACTTCTAATGTGAGAATTATGCTATATGAAAACTTTAGCGGACACTAATATTCTTTTTTAAGAGTGATTTACCAGGGTAATGATGTCCACGGGGTCTGGAGGACAAGCATTGCTTGAGTCTATCCGAAGTAGCAAGTTTGTCAGAGAGTCCTTCAAAGGGATAAAAACGTTGTATAGTGAGTCTGTAAGAGGCTCTGCAGGATTGGACTCCAATTTGAGAGGGTCCATTGCCTTTCCGTTTTTGTAGACTCTAAAATCTAAGTGAGGCCCCGTAGAGAGTCCCGTAGAACCAACATATCCTATAACTTTGCCTTGCATTACTGTTTGTCCGCGTTTATATTCTCCAAATTTAGACAAATGCATATACACCGTAGTGTAGGTGTCGTTGTGCTTTACTTTTATGTAGTTGCCTCCTCCACGCTCGTAGCCACGGTCGATTATTTTACCATTGCCAATGGCGACAACAGGGGTGCCCGATGGAGCTGCATAATCAATCCCTAAGTGAGGTCGTCTAATTTTCAGAACAGGATGATATCTGCTATGAGTAAAATGAGATGATATGCGCCTATAATTGAGAGGCGCTTTTAGAAAGCTTTTTCTCAGGCTATTGCCAGATGCGTCAAAATAGTTTTTTGCACAGGCATAGTAAAAAGCAGTGTGCGTATAGTCGTAGTGGGTAAATTCTGAAGCAATGATTTTGCCAACGCCAACATTCTCACCATCAATATACAACGATTGGTATATAATCTTGTATGAATCGCCTTCTTTGAGACCGAAAAAATCTATACTCCATGCGTAAATGTCTGACAATTCCACAGCAAGTGATGGTGGCTTGTTGTTGTCTGCTAATGAGTTCCATAGGGACGATTCGATGCTGCCCATAGCTGTTTCTATAACAGTGTCTATGGGGTGTTCTCCAATCCATATGGAGTCTGTGCCATCGAGTGAGTAAATAGTATATTGAAATTTATTTATTTCGTATACGAGGTATTTGGCAGTAGAATCGCTGTCTTTGAAAACATGATATGTGTTGCCTCTTCTGATGTATCGCATGTCGTAGCTTGTGTCCCTAGATTTCTTAGATATTCTTGCGATGGTTTGAAAGTCAACACCATTTCGAGTTAGAATGTCTCCTAGCACTTCATTTTTTTGTATAGTCCCGTCGTCTATCATGAACGAATCTATTGGCAAACCGTACTTCTCATTCTGTGCTACAGAGTAGGTTTGTGCGACTATTGAATTGTCAGGAATAGATATTGTCCCAGCTTTACTGATAAGCTTGTACATGGCACTACCTATGCCGATAATTATAAAAATTGCGAAAGCAAACTTCTTCATATTTTCTATTTCCTTATACGGTCGAATCCTTGCCCATATACTCCTCTTACCGTTCCCACAGTAATAAATGCATTGGGGTCTACGCTACGAACTTCTCTAAATACTTCGCCGACCTCCTTTCTGCGCACTATGGTCAGAACTACATTGATGTCGTTTTTTGAGTGCCATCCTTTGCCTTTTAGCATCGTTACACCTCTGTCGACATTACTATTTATTAAATCGGCTATTTCTGCACTTTTCTGGGAGAAAATCAATATCTGGCTACTTTGCGCTACTCCCGTTAAAACCTTATCTACCATAAATCCTACTAAGCCCATTGATATATAGCAATATACAAGTTTGTCTAGTTCTGGTATTACTAATATAGTCGAGCTGACAATCACCACATCAAAAAGCATGAATAGACGCCCTGGACTAACATCAAAATACTTATTGATAATCATTATAATTATATCGGTGCCAGCAGTAGTTCCCCCTCTACTTATAACTAGTCCTAGACCTGTGCCGATAGCTCCTCCACCCAGAACTACAGACACAAGGATGTCGTCAATCAAAGGGCTTGACGGCTCTTTAAGGATTGAAAATAATAGAATGGAGTATAGCAGGGCGTATAAAGTCTTGACGCCGAAGTTCCACCCCAGAACCAATCCTCCTATGATTACTAGTACGGTGTTTATTGATGCATATAAGTAGCTGAATTTGATCTCTGTAGCGTAGTATATGACCGTTGCAACACCAGTGACACCACCACTATTGAGCTGATATGGCAGGATGAGGTAGGTGTATGCATAGGTATAAATCGTCAAGCCAAGGGTTATGACAAGATAATCAATTAGTAAAGAACTTACTTTTATTCCGAGTATATTAGTCTTTATGTCCGGAGTATTTCTCATCTCAGCCGATAACTATATTTATTATTTTGTTTGGAACTACAATTACCTTCCTTATGGTTTTGCCTTCTAGCCATCGATGTGTGTGCTCGTGTTTGGTGGCAAGTTTCTCAATTTCTGCTTTGCTAGTGTTGGCACTTACATTTAGTTTGAAACGCATTTTTCCATTTATTTGTACAGGATATACTATTTTGCTTTCAACAAGATAGTCCTCGTTGAACATGGGGAATGTAGCGTAGTTTATCGACTCTTTTTTCCCCAGTTTGTGCCATAATTCCTCTGTGATATGTGGTGCAAAAGGAGAAAGAATTATTAATAAGGGATCTAGAATTTCTACTTTGTTGCACTTTTGCTCCGTCAATTCGTTGGCGCATATCATAAAGGCGCTTACGGAGGTGTTGAAGGAGAAGTTTTCGATGTCGTGTTGTACTTTTTTTATTGTTTTATGGAGGGTTTTCTGCTCCTCAGCTGTTGGTTTTTCTTTACTAAGACACAGGTTCCCGTTTTTGTCGTGAAAAAGATTCCAAAAGCGTCTAAGGAATTTAAAAACACCATCAATGCCTTTGGTGTCCCAAGGTTTAGATTGCTCCAATGGACCTAAGAACATCTCATACATACGCATAGTGTCGGCCCCATATTTTTCTATTATTAGGTCTGGATTCACCACGTTGTAAAGCGATTTGCTCATTTTTTCTACCGCATAGCCACAAGTGTAATTTCCATTGTCGTTTAGAATAAACTCCGATTTAGCATATTCGGGTAGGCTTTTCTTGAACTTGTCGATGTCTAAAATGTCATTTTCAACTATATTGACATCAACGTGGATAGGAGATGTGTCGTAATCGCCTGTTTTTTCTAATGTTACGAAGGTTTGTGGTTTGCTGTCTTTAATTCTGTATACAAAGTTTGAACGCCCCTGTATCATTCCTTGATTTACAAGTTTTTTGAAGGGTTCTTTTTCGACAGTTATGCCCAAATCAAATAAGAATTTATTCCAGAATCGTGAATAAATAAGGTGTCCTGTGGCATGTTCTCTACCACCTATATATAAATCTACATTTCTCCAATAGCTAACAGCATCTTTAGAAACTAAAGCGTCGGTATTGTGGGCATCCATATATCGCAGGTAGTAGGCAGACGAGCCAGCAAATCCTGGCATTGTGTTTAGTTCATAAGGCTTGTTGTTGGCATATTGCCAGCCTTTGGCATTTCCGAGAGGAGGGTCGCCGTCGGGAGTCGGAGCATATTTATCTACCTGAGGCAATTCTAGAGGCAGCTCTTCGTAAGAGAGTGTCCTTGGCAATCCATCTTCGTAATAGATTGGGAAAGGCTCGCCCCAGTATCGTTGGCGACTAAAGATAGCATCTCTCAGTCTGTAATTTATCTTTCTTTTGCCGATTTTCCTATCCTCAATATAGTCTTTAGCTTTTTCAATGGCTTCAGCGACATTAAGCCCATCAATAACTCCAGAGTTCACCATTGTGCCTTCTTTGGCGTCTATCGAGTTTTCCCAATGGTCAGGGTTCGATGGATTTTCGTTTGGTGGTACAACAACCTGTCTAATGGGTAGTTTAAATTTCTTTGCGAAAAGAAAGTCCCTGCTGTCGTGTGCTGGTACTGCCATGATAGCCCCAGTGCCATAGCCTGCCAAAACGTAATCTGAAATCCAGATGGGTATTTTTCCGTTTGTTAAAGGATTTATAGCATAAGATCCTGTAAATATTCCTGTTACATTTTTTGTGTCGGACATGCGCTCTCGCTCTGTTCGTTTTTGAGTTTCTTTTATGTAGTTGTCTACTTCAGGTTTATGCTTTGCTGTTGTTAGTATTTGCACATATTCGCTTTCGGGGGCAAGTACCATAAAGGTAACGCCGTAAACCGTATCTGCACGAGTTGTAAATATCTCAAATTCTATATCTGAATTGTCAACCTTAAAGGTCATCTCTGCACCTTCGGAGCGCCCGATCCAATTGCGTTGTTGGTCTTTTAGAGATTCGCTCCAGTCCAGCTCCTCTAACCCTTCTAATAGTTGTTTTGAGTATGCCGATACTCGTAGGCACCATTGTTCCATTTTCTTTTGCAACACCACGTGTCCACCTCTAACGGAAAGACCATCTACCACTTCGTCGTTGGCAAGTACAGTGCCTAGTTCAGGGCACCAATTTACCATCGTCTCAGCTTTGTAGGCTATGCGATAGTTGAGTAGAGTTCTATCTTTTTCGTTCTCGGACATGGCTCTCCATTCCTTGGCAGAGAAGCAGATTTCTTCTGTCTGAGCGATGTTTAGCTTGTCTGTACCATTCTGCTCAAAATGAGATGTGAGTGAGTCTATATGAACAGCTTTTTCTTTATTAAAATCGTAATAATGATTGAACATTTCGATGAACACCCACTGTGTCCATTTGTAGTAGCCAGGATTACAGGTTCTTACCTCTCTGTCCCAGTCGAAAGAAAATCCAATGCGGTCAAGTTGTTCCCTATACCTGTTTATATTTTGCTCAGTAGTTACGGCAGGATGTTGCCCTGTCTTTACGGCATACTGCTCGGCAGGTAGACCGTATGCATCATAGCCCATGGGATGTAAAACATTAAAACCCGAGAGGCGCTTGTAGCGTGCAAAAATATCCGATGCGATATAGCCAAGAGGATGCCCTACATGTAGCCCTGCTCCCGAAGGGTAGGGAAACATATCTAGAACATAATACTTCGGTTTTTCTGAGTTATTATCAGCTTTGAAAACTTTGTCTTTAGACCATCTTTTTTGCCATTTGGGCTCTATCTCTTTAAAATTATATTTGGACGACATTATATGTTCTTTATGATTTAATTTTTCAATGTATTGTCGATGAGTTTTACCTATCAATTGCAAAACTAGCGAAAACTTTGCACTATGGAGTACTGAATATTTCAAGCTTTATTAACAATGAGTTCGTTCTTATTGTCTAATGTTATGTTTATGAGTGAATTGCCTTGCAGATTGTGGCTTGATATGTTGCTTGAATTAAAAAAAAGCAATCAAAATGATTGCGTTAAATAATGACATGTAGTATCTTTGCTTGATTAAAGTATCATAAATATCAATTTACGAATAAGAATGAATTCAATACTTAGTGAACAAGAGCATATTAGAAGAGAATCATTAGCTAAAATAAGGGACTTAGGGATTGAGCCATATCCTGCCGAATTGTACGAGATTACGGCAACAGCAAAGGATATTAAGAACGATTATTCGCCCGAAAAGAATAATTATCAGGATGTTTCGATGGCAGGACGGATAATGGGTAGGCGAATAATGGGTAAGGCTTCATTTGCAGTGCTACAAGATAGTACAGGGAGGTTTCAGGTTTACATAAACCGCGACGAACTTTGCCCAGATGACGATAAAACTCTGTATAATGATGTGTTCAAGAAATATCTGGATATAGGCGATATTGTTGGTATTAAAGGACGAGCGTTTGTAACTCAAACAGGCGAAAAATCTGTTCATGTAAGCAAGTTGAGTATTCTGAGTAAATCAATACGACCTTTGCCGATAGTGAAGGAGAAAGACGGAAAGGTTTACGACGCCTTTACCGATCTAGAACTAAGATATAGACAGCGTTACCTCGATTTAATAATCAATCCTGAGGTGAAAGATAGATTTATGAAGCGCACGCAACTGATGAATGTTATGCGTTCCATATTTAATACACAAGGATATATAGAAGTGGAAACGCCTATACTTCAGCCCATTCCTGGTGGTGCGGCTGCTCGTCCGTTTATCACTCATCACAATGCATTGGGTATTCCTCTATACTTAAGAATCGCAAATGAATTGTATCTAAAACGACTTATAGTAGGTGGTTTTGATGGAGTATACGAATTTGCGAAGGATTTCCGTAACGAAGGTATGGATAGAACTCATAACCCCGAGTTTACGGTAATGGAAATTTATGTGGCCTACAAAGACTATTACTGGATGATGGATTTCACAGAGTCCATGATAGAAAAAATAGCAATAGAACTACATGGTTCAACAAAAGTGAAGGTCGGAGAGAAAGAAATAGATTTTAAAGCACCTTATCCACGCATGACAATGCGAGATGCCATACTTGAACATACTGGCTTTGATATTGAGGGGAAGGATGAAGAGGAGCTGCGAACCTTTTGCGAGGGCGCTGGTCTGGAGGTCGATGCATCAATGGGTAAAGGTAAGCTGATAGACGAAATTTTTGGAGAGAAATGTGAGCCTAGTTATATACAGCCCACATTTATTATTGATTATCCTGTGGAAATGTCGCCATTAACAAAGAAGCACAGAGAAAAAAAAGGTCTGACCGAGCGCTTTGAACTAATGATAAATGGTAAAGAGATAGCCAATGCCTATTCTGAGCTGAACGATCCTATCGATCAGCTGGATAGATTTCAAGATCAATTGACATTGTCTGAAAAAGGAGACGATGAGGCGATGTTTATAGATCATGATTTTATACGCTCGTTGGAATATGGAATGCCTCCTACATCAGGGATGGGTATTGGCATAGATAGACTTACTATGCTGATGACTGGTAGTGAGTCGATACAAGAGGTCTTATTCTTTCCTCAGATGAAGCCAGAGAGCAAAAGTGGCGATGCTAATATGTCGAAAAGGCTAGTAGATATTGGCGTTCCGACCGAATGGGCAGAAGTGATTTTAGAGCTGGGTTATACAAGTGTTGATAGCTTGAAAGCTATTAAGGGGACAAAATTATTCAACGAACTGTGTTCTTTTAATAAGAAGAATAAGATGGGACTAGAGCTTCCTTCGCAAGTAGATGTAGAGCAGTGGATTAGTAAAATACAAGAGTATTAAATAATGGAGCATCAAGGTAAGAAAATTGCAATATTAGGAGGTGGGAGTTGGGCTACAGCAATGGCTAAGATTCTTTTGGAAAACGTAGAAACAATAAATTGGTTTATTCGTTCGGAGGAGAATATAGAGCTTTTCAAAAAATATCAGCACAATCCTGGGTATTTGCGTGGTGTCCATTTTAATACAGACAGGATTACTTTCTTCTCAAAGGTCGCGGACGCTGTTAGGTTGTCCGATATAATAATACTTGCAATCCCATCGGCATTTCTTAATGATGCTTTGCAGGAATTGAGCCCCGAAGAATTTAAAGGCAAGCTGATTGTCTCATCCATAAAGGGAATTGTTCCTAAGAAACGTATGCTAGTTTCAGACTATTTAAAGCACGCATTTGAGGTAGAATCCGATAACGTAATTGTTGTTGGAGGTCCTTGTCATGCAGAAGAAATAGCCTTGGAAAAGTTGTCATATCTTACAGTCGTCTGTACAAATGAAAATATTGCAAGGACAATAGAAAGCATTCTTATTTGTCAGTATGTACGTACCTCCATTATGAATGATGTTGTTGGTACAGAGCTTATGGCGGTTCTTAAGAATATTATTTCCATAGCATCAGGAATAATAAATGGACTGAGGTATGGCGATAACTTTCAGGCGGTGTTGGTGTCTAATGCTTTGCTGGAAATAGAAAGATTTATGAATGCTGTTTATCCAATGAATAGAACAGTTGGGAAGTCGGTATATCTAGGCGACTTACTGGTTTCTGCATATTCCCAATTCAGTCGCAATAGAATATTTGGGACAATGATTGGCAAGGGCTATTCCATCAGGTCGGCACAAATTGAAATGGACATGGTTGCCGAAGGTTATTATGCAGTGAACTCGGTGTCGCTTATGAATGAAAAATATAATGTAGATATGCCAATTGTGAATTGCGTGTACAACATACTCTATAAAGGACGACGCCCAAGTGTAGAGATAGATAAGTTGATAGAGAAATTACAATAAAAGAAATTAAATAAGGAGTAAAAATTATGAAACTTGATCTGAATTCGATTTATAACTTTGTGTCGAAAGATGCAATAATGTCCTACAAAGAAAATATTAAGGAGCAAATAATCCGCTTGGAAAGAAAAACGGGCAAAGGGAGTGACTTCTTGGGATGGTTGGATTTACCTTCAACAATAGATGAAAACGATTTTGCAGATATAGAAAATACAGCTCAAAAAATTAGAGAAAAAAATATAGACTTGTTGGTTGTTGTCGGCATAGGAGGTTCGTATCTAGGATCTAAGGCTGTTATAGATGCACTTTCAAGTAATTTCAGAGCAATGGAAGAGGAAGGCAAGCCACACGTAGTTTTTGCAGGGCAAAATATCAGTGAAGACTATATGCACGAGTTACTTACGCTTCTTAAAAGTAAAGAATACGCAGTGGTAGTAATATCTAAGTCTGGAACTACGACCGAACCTGCCATCGCTTTTAGATTATTAAAACAAGAAATAGAAAACAAATACGGAAAAGCAGAAGCAAAAGAACGCATTATTGCTATTACAGATGCAAAGAAAGGGGCTCTGAAACAACTCGCTACCAACGAAGGATACAAAACGTTTGTTATCCCTGATGATGTCGGTGGTCGTTTTTCAGTACTTACGCCAGTTGGCCTGCTTCCTATTGCTATTGCTGGCTTTGATATAAGGGCACTGGTAAGTGGAGCAATAAATATGGAAAAAAGTAGCGGCTCAGAACTTGAGTTTGAAGATAACCTAGCAGCTCAATATGCAGCAGCTAGATCTGCACTTTATGAAATGTCTAAGAAGATTGAGATATTGGTAAACTATAATCCTAAACTTCACTATTTTGCAGAGTGGTGGAAGCAACTCTATGGCGAAAGTGAAGGCAAGAATGGGAAAGGAATTTTTCCAGCATCTGTAGATTTTTCTTCCGACCTGCATTCTATGGGACAGTATATTCAAGAGGGAGAACGCTCTATTTTCGAGACGGTGATATCTATCTCTAAAACGAAATACACCCTCGATATACCACAAGATCATGCAGACTTGGATGGGCTTAACTATTTGTCTGGGAAGCGTATAGATGAGGTGAATAAGATGGCTGAACTGGGCACAAAGTTAGCTCATATAGATGGAGAAGTGCCAAACATTAGAATAGAAATAGAGGAATTGAGCGAGTTTTGTATTGGTGAGCTGATATATTTCTTTGAAAAGGCTTGTGGAATAAGTGGCTATGTGCTAGATGTTAATCCTTTCGACCAACCTGGTGTAGAGGCGTATAAGAAAAACATGTTTGCTCTGCTGGAAAAACCAGGCTATGAGTCTGCTACCAAAGAAATTCAATCAAGATTATAAGTCAAGGTTGGCACAGAAACGCCGTGATGAGGAGTTCAAGTCTGACAGAACAAAGCTTTTGACGGTGAACTCATAATGTTCTAAATAAGAATATTACTCTCTTTATGGCTGGACTTTGTATTGCAGACTGTCGATATATACACTAGCACAAATAAAAAAAAAGAGCATGTGTGATTTTTTTTTTTTGCGTGCTCTTTATATAGAGTCCATCTATAAAGTCCAATATCTGCGTTACGCTCACTTTGCGAATTAGTCATTTACACAAGTAAACTCCCTATTCACAAACTCCCAGCATACAGAACGAACAAGCCTTGATATTTAACTTTATAGTTCAGACTCCTGATATTATGGACAGACATTATGACTAATAGATTCTATTTTACTGTATGACAGAAACGATTAGGCTATCAGATCTTCAGCAAAATATAAAACAAACGCTAAATAGACATCTCTCGTCGTCGGTGTGGATAGTAGCAGAGATAAGCGAAATAAAATCAAATTACTCTGGACATTGCTACTTGACTCTGGTGGAACAAGATGAGCGAAGCAAAAAGCTATTGGCTCAGGCTCGTGCAACAATTTGGGCAGCTAGATATAAGATGATTTTGTCTCATTTTCAGTCTGTTACAGGGCGGGCTTTGAAGTCGGGCATCCAAGTGCTTGTTTGTGTGGATGTTAACTTTCATGAGGTGTATGGAATGAGCTTAAATATTCTTGACATTGACCCGACCTACACTATGGGGGATATAGCTAAGCAACGTCAGGAAACTATAAACAAGCTTTCCGAAGAAGGTGTTTTTGACATGAACAAAGAGTTTGCTCTACCTTCTGTCATACAAAATATTGCTGTAGTATCTTCCGAGACAGCTGCTGGATTTCAAGATTTTATAAATCAACTAATGCATAATGCTCGTGGATTTAGATTTAATACTAAACTGTATCCAGCTCTTGTGCAGGGTAATACGGCAGCCGCGTCACTAATTAATGCCTTGGAGAATATAAAAGCAGATGAGGTGGATTATGATGCGGTTGTTATAATTAGAGGGGGAGGAGCTCAAACTGATTTGGCTTGCTTTGATGACTATAATCTGTCCAGGGCTGTTGCTATATATCCATGTCCTATCGTTGTTGGAATAGGACACGATAAAGACGTTTCAGTAGTGGATATGGTTGCAAATAAGGCGCTTAAAACCCCAACGGCAGTTGCAGAATTTATTGTCTCAAGAGCAAACGATTTCGACTTAGCAATATCGACAGCTTTTCAGAATATAAGCACAAAATGCCGTCTTTATGTTAAGGCTCAGCAGAAGGAGCTAGCGTCGTTAGGATTGAATGCAAGTATGATTGTAAACAAGTCATTGAACGACAAAAGAATGTGTTTGGATAGAATTTCGTCGAGCATGACCAACGCTTCTTTAAGCTTGATAAACAAGAATAAAAATGCTATGGAAAGTAAATGTTTGCGTGTTGGGCATGGTTTAATATTGCAGCTGAGAACTAAGGAGGGCGATCTCAATGGTATACAGAATCGATTTGAACAACAAATAAGATTTACTATTAAGGATGAGATCAGCAAGATGGCGAATGTTGGAACTCGAATAGAAAGTTTAAACCCCATAAATGTTATGAAACAAGGTTATTGTTACGCTAAAATAAATGATAAGACGGTTTGCAGTATTGGTGCTGTAAAAAAAGGAGATAGAATGAGGGTGACATTTATTGATGGCGAAGTGGAAAGTATTGTAGATAAGTAGTTTCGGATTCCTTGTTTGCAGGGATGAAATAGGAGGATCAATTAATAAAGACGAAGGATATGGTTAAAAATATAAGTTATAGTGATGCTCTCGAGCAGATAGAAGAGATATTGAAGAAGGTAGAAAATGGCGATCTTGATGTCGACCAAATAACTGAACAGATAAAAAAAGCTTCCGAGCTTTTTAGAGTCTGCCAAAGCAAATTGAAAGGTACGCAAGAGGAGGTCGAGAAAATATTGAAGGAGATGACGGATGAGGGTGATAATGTAAAGTGAGTGTAACGCAGATGTTGGGCATTATAGACAGGCTCTATTTAGTGCCTGTCTATAATGTCTGGATTCTGATCTAGAAAGTTAAATACCAAGGCTCGTGGAACTTTGTGAATTGGGAGTTTACTTGTGTAAATATCTAATTCGCAAAGTGAGCATAACGCAGATATTGGACTTTATAGACAGAATTTATTTAGTTTGCAATTTGTATAGCTTGTTATATATACCACCATTTTCTTTTAGCTCTTCGTGAGTGCCTTGTTCAACTATTTTGCCATTGTCAAATACGTATATTAAATCGGCATTGCGAATTGTGGATAGACGATGGGCTATAACTATTGACGTTCTTGATTTCATAAGGGTTTCAATAGCTCCGTGTACCAATTTTTCCGACTCTGCGTCGAGGGCAGATGTAGCTTCGTCTAGGATTAGTATATCGGGGTTTTTCAATATTGCACGAGCAATGCTTATGCGTTGTCTCTGACCGCCCGACAAGCGACCACCTCTGTCGCCTACCTTTGTTTGATAACCCTCGTCGGTTTCCATTATGAAATCGTGAGCATTTGCTATCTTGGCTGCTCTTTCTACATCTTCTATTGTGGTGTTTTTTACCCCAAATGCGATATTGTTGTAAAATGTGTCGTTGAATAGAATCGCCTCTTGGTTGACATTACCCATCATCTCTCGCAAATCGAATATTTTTATGTCTCGGATGTCGATATTATCTATAGATATATTGCCTTCTTGAATGTCATAAAACCGTGGCAGAAGGTCGACAAAAGTTGTTTTGCCTGACCCAGATTGCCCAACAAGAGCTATCGTCTTCCCTTTTGGAATCTTGGCACTAACTCTGTCTAGCACTTTATTCACGCCATCATAACTAAAAGAAACGTTGCTATATTCGATATGGTGTTTGAAGGAGCTCTTTGAAATAGCCCCGACTTTGTCTTTTATGCTACTGTCTACAGTCAGAATTGTGTCTATTCGTTCCATTGCTGCAAGCCCTTTCTGAACGTTGAATAGTCCTGTTGTAAACTGCTTGGCAGGATTTATAATCTGGTAAAAGATGCCTACGTAGGCAATAAATGATGCTCCAGCAAGTTCACTGTGATCAGATTCAATTAGATATGCGCCAAACCAAATAATCAGGACTATTACTACAGTTCCTAAAAATTCGCTAAGAGGGTTCGCCATATGGTAGCGCCGTTGTACGGAGTTCATCAGGCGTTTATAGTTTTCAGATTCCTTGGTATGCCAGCTCTTCATCTTTTCTTCAGCGTTGAATGCTTTTATTATTCTGAGACCACCAAGGCTTTCTTCTAATATGCCAAGTAGCTCGCCCAGCTTGTTGCGACTATCCTTTGACGAGTTTTTTAGTTTCTTCCCTGTCCTGCCGATAATCAATCCCGAAATTGGCAACATTACAAGAACAAAAATAGTCAATTTTATACTTATCAAAGACATAAATATTAGAGAAACAATTATGAGGATGGGATTCTTGAACAGCATGTCTATGGATGCCATAATTGAGCCTTCGACTTCTGATACGTCGCTTGTTGCTTTAGACATTACATCTCCTTTACGCTCGTCAGAGTAATAGCCCAAAGGGAGGTTCATTAGTTTGTCAAATATCTTAACGCGCATATCGCGTACCACCGAATTTCTTACGGAAACTATTTGAAAAGAAGCTAATAATGACGATGAAACCTTCAGGAATGTGGAGATTAACATCAAGCCTCCCACAAAAGGCATCACCACAAGGTTGCCGTATTCTTGCTTCATGTTTGTTATGTAGAAGTAGAGGTTGTTTATTATTACATCTTTGCTTAATGTCCACGGTAGAAGTTGGTGTACCTCTTTGGCTGTGTCAAAAAGAACTTCTAGTACGGGAATGGCAAGCAACATAGCAAGACCGGAAAAAATAGCCGACAAAATATTAAAGAAAAAGCTTAGAGCGATATTTGTCTTATAAGGTAAGGCAAAACGCCTCAGTAGTTTTAAAAGGTCTCTCATATGTTTGTTGCTTTACGAATAGTGCTAATCAGCAATTTATTATTAGTGGGGGATAATTTTATTTTCAATGTTTGTTTCCTTGAGTTGTAAATTATCTTTATGTGTGTCTAAATTTACTGGCAAAAAGGTTTCACCTGTCTATATCTTGGTTTTAAGTTGCAAATATTCAGAATATGCCCGTATAGCTCTGCGGACTAATTGCTTTTAATTCTTTTTTAACTGCATTGGTGACGTTTAAATTGTCTATGAAGTTGTGTATTAATTCTTTGTCTATGGGCTTATTGGCGCGTGTAAGGTCCTTCAGTGCTTCGTAAGGTTTTGGGTAGTCTTCTCGTTTCAGAACTGTTTGTATAGCTTCTGCTACTACAGCCCAATTTTTTTCTAAGTCTCTGTCTATCGCGTCTTTATTAAGCAGTAATTTCTCTAAGCCCCTGATTGTTGATTGCATAGCAATGAGAGAATGGGCAATGGGGACTCCAATGTTTCTCAAGACAGTAGAGTCGGTGAGATCGCGTTGCAGTCTAGAAACAGGAAGCTTAGCAGCGAGGTGCTCGAATATGGCATTTGCCATTCCGACATTTCCTTCAGAGTTCTCAAAATCAATAGGGTTAACTTTGTGTGGCATGGCAGAGGAGCCTACTTCGCCTGCTTTAATTTTTTGTTTAAAATATTCCATAGAAATATAAGACCAAAAATCTCTGTCTATGTCAAGAATGATGTTGTTTATTCTTTTTAGATTGTCAAAAACTGCGGCAAAGTCGTCATAATGAGCTATCTGTGTTGTGTGTATTGAGCGAGATACCCCCAAGTATTTATTGGTAAAGTTGTTGGCGAAACCTTGCCAGTCGATGTTGGGATATGCTACATGGTGGGCATTGAAATTTCCCGTGGCTCCACCGAATTTTGTTTTAAATCTAATGCTCTTTAGCATATCTTGTTGGTCATCTAGCCGTTCTACGAATACTCTAATTTCCTTTCCTAAATTTGTAGGAGAGGCTGGTTGTCCATGGGTTTTAGCAAGCATGGCTATATTTTGCCATTCCTCGGCGAGTCTATTAAGAGTGTCGATAAGGGCTTGCAGCATTGGTATATATTCAACTTCAATGGCGTCTTTGAGCGATAGGGGAGTTGCTGTGTTATTTATGTCCTGAGAAGTCAATGCAAAATGTATGTATTCTAGCTTCTGGTTAACACCTGCGGTTGGAAATTTTTTCTTTAGGAAGTATTCGACAGCCTTCACATCGTGGTTTGTAATACTTTCTTCTGCCTTTACCTCTTCGGCATCTTTAAGAGTGAAGTTTCTATATATGTTACGTATGTCCTCAAACTTATTCTTCGGCACACATTGAAGTTCTGGGATATTTGCTTCGCAAAGAGCTATGAAATATTCTACCTCCACCTTTACTCTATACTTTATCAGGGCAAACTCTGAAAAGTATAAATCAAGATTCTCGCATTTGCTTCTGTACCTGCCGTCAATGGGTGATATTGCTGTTAACTTATTTAATAACATATTGCTTTTCTTGATATTATGTTTGTTTATGATATAATTAATTCAACTTTCGCAAGTAAATTAACTTGCTGAATAAAAGTAGCGTGTCATTTGCAAATGCACTGAAAATAAGCGTCTTTATGCTGTGAGCAAAAGAATATGCTACAACACAAAGGTACGACAATACTTTCAGAGGTAAAAGACTTTTTTACTTTAAGTCTCTATCAACCTAATAGCGTCTCAGATAATTTCAAAAAAACTAAAAAATGAGGTCGATATTCTCGGAACTCAAATTACCTTTGAGATAAGAAATCAAAACATGACCTCTCATGACAAATGTAAGCTTATTCTCTCAGATTATCCAGCATTTAGATCGTCATATCTTCAAGAAGTTAGTTAGGCAACACCAATCAGACAGGCATTATAGAGGCTTCGGTAGTTACTCTCACCTGCTACGTGCTCCAAACCTTTCAAAACAGTGGCTTTGGTAGGCTCAAATGCAATGCGACTTTTACCTTTACTCGTCAAAAACCTTGTTTTGTAGGGCTTGAAATACTCGCTACAGCTCTCTATCAATGAATCGGTTTTTTTGAACATGCACCTAAATAGATAGGAAATCTTGAGTCTGGTAAATCTTTACAGGACTTATTTTCAATAACTTATTGATGTTTGGGTGAAAAAGCTTGCGAAATTAGGGGGCTAGATTATTACCCCATCATCAACCTCTTTTTATATTTTGCTGGCGACTGATTTGTGATTTGCTTGAATATGCGTGAGAAATGATAGCGGTCGGCAAATCCACACGAAAAAGCTATCTCGTCTATTGTCATATTTGAGTGGTGTAGCAGGATGCAGGCCTTGTCTATGCGTTTTTCTTTGACATATCTTTGTGGCGATAATCCAGTTTCCTGTGTAAATAGACGGATAAAAGCATTCGTAGACATAGCGGCGATATTCGCTAGTTGGGAGTTCTCCAAATTCTCGTTTAAGCATTCCTCTATGTGGTATATGGTTTGTAGAATACGGTGGTTCTTGCTTGCAAGTTGCCACCCTGATTCTGGTAAATTTGATAGTAGCTGAGTTATTATAGAATTGATAGTCAGGGTGGAGTGAAAGCTGAAACGAGATGTTTCGGTGTTAATATGTTCTTTTATTTGCAGGAGTTGCTCGTTCAAGTTAGCGTTTATAGGGATTGAATATATACCCATATTAGCATAATCGTATGGCATTCCTAAATTGAAGTGAATAAATAGATGTTGCAAACGAAGGTTGTTGCCAATGTTTGATAAGTCAATCCTGTCTCCCTTTAGTTTGTATCCTGTTTGCGGTATTCTGTTCTTGTATAGCCGTGTGGAATATGATGTGTTGGGGGCAATTAATATTAACTTGTCGGGAGTAATAGATATATTTTTATCCTTGTAGAGTATAGTTGCACCCTCTAAGTTATTGTGATAAATACGCCAAAACGGAAACGAAAGATCTCTAAATTCCCAATTCTCTAGCCACCAATATCGGCAACAAAGCAGATTTACTTCATATTTAGGGAATATCTGAACCCTGTCTGATGGGTCGCCTTTCATGTGCAATAATGTATTCATTTACTTTATGTTTTGTATAGACGGAATATTTAACCCAGAATATGCATTAGCTCACCTGCTACGTGCTCCAATCTCTTCAAAACAAACGCTTTGTTGGCTTTTGTTTCGCTCGCCGTAGCGCTGCTGCGCTTCGTTCACCAAAACCCTTGCTCCATCGAGCATTGAACAATCGCTACGGCGTTCCAATACATAGTCTGGATTTATTTTATGCTGTCTGTTCATAATGCTTATAATCTAAGATATATTAGAGCCCGTTGATAAAGTCCAATATCTGTGTTATGCTCACTTTGCGAATTAGTCATTTACACAAGTAAACTCCCAACATAGAGAATGGTAAGCCTTGGTATTTAACTTTATAGTTCAGACTCCCGATATTATGGACAGACCCTAATTAGCGTCTGTCTTATAAAGACTAATTTAGACAATGTTAGAAACAGATACAAAGATATTGATTATAGGCATTTGGCTCGTGTTAAGTTTTAGTCAATTTTGCAATAAAAAATAAACAAAAAATAAAAATGTAAGAATATGGCTAAGCGTTTGATTGGTAACCTACCCAAAGTAGGTATTCGTCCAGTGATTGATGGACGGGAGCGAGGAGTTAGAGAATCTCTCGAAACTCAGGTTATGGATTTGGCAAAAGCGGCATCTCGTCTGATTAGTAGCTCATTGCGTTTTCCTAGTGGCGAACAAGTAGAATGTGTAATTGCCGATACGTGTATTGGAGGGGTTGCAGAAGCTGCGATGTGTGCTGAGAAGTTTCAAAAAGAAGGGGTTGGCGTCTCGCTTACGGTAACTCCGTGTTGGTGCTATGGTTCAGAGGTCATGGATACGGACTCGCTAATACCGAAGGCTGTTTGGGGGTTTAATGGCACAGAGCGTCCTGGAGCAGTTTATTTGGCAGCGGCACTGGCTGGTTATGCCCAAAAAGGCTTGCCAACATTTGGAATTTATGGTAGAGATGTTCAAGATGCTGGCGATACAAATATTCCCGAAGAGGTTCAGACCAAAATTCTGCGTTTTACCAAGTCTGCGTTAGCAGTAGCGCAAATGAAAGGAAAGTCTTACTTGTCTATTGGCTATAGTTCAATGGGTATAGCTGGATCAATGGTGGATGCTAACTTTTTCCAGGATTATTTAGGAATACGCACAGAGTTTGTGGAGTCTGTTGAGATACTCCGTCGTATTGACGAAGGGATATACGACCATGAAGAGTTTGAAAAAGCATTAGCATGGACAAAAGAGAATTGCAAGGAAGGCGCAGACCGTAATAAACCAGAAGTTAAAGCCGACGATGCACAAAAACAACAAGAGTGGGAGATGGTTGTAAAGATGGCATTGATTTGTCGGGATATGATGATTGGCAACCAGAAACTTGTTGAAAGAGGATATCGAGAAGAAGGACTTGGTCGAAATGCCATATTAGGAGGATTCCAAGGGCAACGACAATGGACGGATTACCAGCCCAATGCTGATTTTGCAGAAGCTATATTAAATTCATCTTTCGATTGGAATGGTATACGTCAGGCATTTGTGTTGGCGACAGAAAACGACAGCCTGAATGGGGTGTCGATGCTGTTTGGACACCTACTAAGCAATACATCTCAGATATTCTCTGATGTGCGTACCTATTGGAGTCCGAGTGCAGTGCAAAGAGTAACTGGGCATGCTTTGTCAGGTTTGGCGTCAGACGGGATTATTCACCTAATCAATTCGGGTTCAACAACACTCGATGCGACTGCACAACAGCGAAATAAAAACGGAGAGCCAGCGATGAAGCCTTTTTGGGAGATTTCGGAAGACGAGGCGAAGAGATGCTTAGACAACACACAATGGCCTCCTGCTAATAGAGAATATTTCAGAAGTGGAGGCTTTTCGTCTTGTTTCAAGACCGCAGGACAAATACCCGTAACAATGAGCCGTGTTAACCTGATAAAAGGCATCGGACCTGTTTTGCAGATTGCTGAAGGCTGGACGGTAGAATTGCCAGAGGAAATACATACAGTGCTTAATGAACGTACAGACCCAACTTGGCCTACCACGTGGTTTGTTCCTCGCACCAATGGCGAAGGGGCGTTTAAAGATGTTTATTCGGTGATGGCAAATTGGGGCGCAAATCATGGAGCCATTAGCTATGGACACATAGGAGCAGACTTAATTACTCTTGCATCAATGTTGCGTATCCCCGTAAACATGCATAATGTACCTGCCGACGATATCTTCCGTCCAAGTGCGTGGGCGGCATTTGGCGAAGATAAGGAAGGAGCAGATTATAGAGCATGCTCCAACTATGGCTCTCTTTACGGTATTAAATAGTGTCTATTCAGAATATTGGGAGTCTGAGCTAGCAAATTTAGTCCGAATAATGCGTTGAAGCACGTAGCAGGCGAGCGAATGCATATTGTGGGTTAAATATCAGGGTATGCTCATTTTGTAAATTAGAAGTTTACAAATGTAGATGACTAGCTTGCAAAGTGAGTATAACGCCAATATTGTGTTTTATAAACAGGTTCTAAATAAATTGAAATAACTAGCAATGTGTATGTTTAGAGGCAGTTGAGTGCGCTGATCTGCATTTTGTTCATATCAAATCTATATGTTTAAAAAAGATATTGCCGTAGTATTAGACTGTGGAGCGACAAACCTTAGGGTTATTGCAATTGATATACAAGGGCAGATTGTAGCCTCGTATTCTATGCCAAATGAGACAGATAATGATCCTTATCATGAAAGAGGACGTATTTGGGACTTAGACAAACTGTGGCGGAAGTTGGGCGAAGCCTCTCGCACTGTTGTAGCACAGATTGATTGCGATAGAATCGCTGGCATAACTGTTACAACCTTTGGTGTTGATGGAACATTCGTAGATAAAAACGGCTCATTGCTCTACCCAGTCATATCTTGGCAGTGTCAACGTACTCTTCCTATAATGAATAACATAGATAAGTACTTGTCACTAGATGATTTATATAGTATTGCAGGGGTTTATCCATATGCTTTCAATACAATTAACAAAATGATTTGGTTTAAAGAAAACCGACCAGATGTGATAGACAAGGCACATCGCTTTTTGTTTATCCCGTCTTTGTTGATAAATAGGCTGACAGGAATGTTTGCAAACGATGCTACAATGTTGGGAACATCAATGTTTGCCGAGCTTAGTAAAAGAAAACCATCTACAGATATACTCGACACGGTTGGCATAGACGAAAAGCTACTGGGCGATATAGGTGAGGCAGGACAGTGTGTCGGCGCTGTTAATACTAGGGCTAGTGCGGAAACAGGATTACCTATTGGCATCCCTGTCTTTCTGGCAGGACACGACACGCAGTTTGCCATATATGGCTCTGGAGCAGAGTTGAACCAGCCAGTGTTGAGCTCAGGAACATGGGAGATACTTATGGCTCGTAGCCAATCGTTTATGGCTACGGATAAAGAGTTGCGTAGAAATCTAACAACTGAGGTGGATGCTGTTCCTGGAGTATATGACATTGGACAAAACTGGTTGGGGTCGGGAGTACTTGAGTGGTTCTCGCGTAATTACTATCAGGATCTGACAGGCGACAAATTGTACGAAACCATGATCGGCGATGCAGAACAAGTAGCACCTGGTGCTAGTGGTTTACAAATAGATCCTGCTTTTTATGATGACGGCACAAGTAGTGGAGGAGGTGTTATCAGTGGCTTGACAATAAACACCACAAGAGGGCAGATATATCGAGCATTTCTAGAGAGCTTAGCCTTTCGTCTGCGCGAGGCCCTAGAAGCACTAGAGGAAGCGGGCAATTTTAAAGCCGAAAGTATTATTTGTGTGGGTGGAGGTTCGAAAAATAGATTGTGGAACCAGCTTAGGGCCAACGTCTGTGGTATACCAGTAAGATTGATAGATCAGAAAGAAACTACAGTTTTGGGAGCCGCTTTATTTGTGTTTGCTGGAGCAGGATTATCAATTTCTGTCGACGAAGCTAGACGTGGGATTTCATATAACACAAAAATCATAAAACCCAATAAAGAAGAACAAAAGCTGTGGAATGACTTGTATAGTGATTATATTAAATTCAAAAATAAAATAAAGTAATGCTAAAAGGAATATCCCCAATCATCAGCCCAAACTTGCTAGAAGTGTTAGCACGAATGGGACACGGCGACGAGATAGTGCTTGCCGATACTCATTTTCCTGGAGAGAGTTTCAATAATCGTGTTTTAAGAGCCGATGGTTTACGTATCCCCGATTTGTTGTCGGCTATACTACCGCTTTTTGAGCTAGATCAATATGTGGAAATTCCAATGTTAATGATGGCAGCAGTAGAAGGCGATGAGCTAGATCCTGCTGTCGAGGAGTCGTACATGCGAGCTGTTCAGGAGACAAATCCGCAGATAAAAAGAGTGGAACGAATTGACAGATTTGCTTTCTATGAACGTAGCAAAAGTGCCTTTGCTGTTCTAATGACGGGCGAAACAGCTAAGTATGGGAATATTATATTAAAAAAAGGAGTGACGCCAATATACTAACATTAGAAAATAAAAAACATTATGAGTATATCCAGAGACAAGGTGGTAGAAAAGAAATATCTGATACCATTTATATTGATAACGAGTTTGTTTGCTCTTTGGGGCTTTGCCAATGACATAACCAATCCAATGGTGGCGGCCTTCAAGACTGTAATGGAAATTTCCAATGCCAAGGCGTCTTTAGTGCAGTTTGCATTTTACGGTGGATATGCCACTATGGCAATTCCAGCAGCCTTGTTTGTTCAGAAATTTAGCTATAAAAAAGGGATATTACTCGGTTTAATCTTGTATGCTATAGGAGCGTTATTGTTTTGGCCAGCAGCTCAATACCAGGAGTTCAACTTCTTCCTTGTCTCCTTGTATATTCTGACTTTCGGCTTAGCATTTCTAGAAACTACCTCCAATCCATTTATTATGTCTATGGGTAGTAAAGCAACGGCTACTAGACGACTAAATTTGGCGCAATCGTTCAACCCCATGGGTTCTTTGTTGGGAATGTTTGTGGCATCAAAAGTTATATTGGCAGCACTCGATTCCGATAAGCAGAGAAATGCATCGGGCGAGCTTATATTTTCAACTCTTCCCGAAGCTGCCAAAGAAGTAATACGTGAGCATGACCTTATGGTAATTCGCGACCCTTATGTTGCTCTGGGAATTGTTGTTATAATAATGTTGCTTGTCATAGCCATCGTGAAAATGCCTACGACGGGTCATGCCAACGAAATTCATCCCATACAATCTGCAAAACGACTTATAAAGAATAAGATATATAGAGAGGGAGTACTTGCTCAAATTTTTTACGTTGCAACTCAGATTATGTGTTGGACATTCATCATTCAGTATGCTGAAAACTTGGGTATAGACAAAGCTACTGCACAGATGTACAATATTGTTGCTATGTGTATATTCCTAGTTAGCCGATTTATAAGCACCTTTTTAATGAAATATGTAAACAGTAGGAAGCTTCTAATGTTTTTTGCCTTTGGAGGGATGGCTACTATTTTAGGAGTAATATTCATTAATGGCATGGGTGGACTATATTGTCTAGTGGCAACTTCGGCGTTTATGTCTCTGATGTTCCCAACAATTTATGGGATAGCATTAGAAGATGTTGGCGAGGATACTACGCTTGGTGCAGCAGGACTTGTAATGGCTATCGTTGGAGGAGCGTTGATGCCTCCAATTCAAGGAGCGATTATAGATATGGGTACTATCGGCTCCCTGCCTGCGGTAAATGCTTCTTTTGTGCTGCCATTTATATGTTTTGTGATTATCGCTATTTACGGCTACAGGTCACATAAGTTTACAGAGCAATAGGCTCATGTATATATAGTCTGCATAAAAAACTCTATCAATGTATTCATACAGAGCGCTATATAGCCTTCTGTGTCTTTGTATTATTCCTGAAAAATTGCATAATGCTTGTCCATAGAGTTGGGAGTCTGAGCTATAAGTAGTCCCAAGGGCAAGCGTTATTGAAGAAGGTGTAATCCATATTTTGGGAAACAAGAAATTTTAGGATAAAAACTTCTTTTATTTGGCATGTATCAACAAACTGCCTATATTGCGCACCGAAAAATAAATAGAAAATCAATGTGTAGCACTTGTAATGAGCCGAATAATAAACTTTATCGTAATAATGTATTTATTTCGGATAGGTTTTGTGTGCCATTTATGCAATCATTTAACTTAGATAATCATATTTACAGCTCATTAACTAAAGATTTACCTCACAATATGTTTTTAAGGTAGGAATGTTTATGCTCTTTTACACAGGTCTTTTCTGTCAATAATGATGATTTTAGCTAATATTTACAATTAAATTCAAAACGAAAATCTATGAGAAAATTTACTCTGATTTTAGTCGTGTGTTTTGCATTACTCAGTAGTAGTGTGTACGCGCAGAAAGCAATCACTGGAAAGGTTGTTGATGAAGATGGACTGGGAATGCCCGGAGTCACTGTTGTTCAGAAAGGAACGACTAAAGGTACTGTTACAGACACAGACGGGAATTATTCTGTTACTGTGGCAACAGGCGCAATGTTGCGTTTCTCTTTTATGGGGATGCAAACAGTGGATGAATCTGTCAGTGGCAGATCTGTGATCGACGTTACGATGAAAACAGACGCAATTGGTTTGGAGGGTGTTGTGGCTGTTGGTTATGGGGTGCAGAAAAAGGAGAACTTAACAGGAGCTGTTTCTTCAGTCAGTTTTGATAAAGCTATTGGCGACCGCCCAATAACTAATATTAGCGACGGATTGCAAGGTCAGGTTCCTGGTCTGATGATTCAAGGAACGAACTTTGAGCCTGGTTCTAGCTCAACGTTTAACATCAGAGGGTATACAAGTATTAATGGAGGCTCGCCACTTATATTGGTGGATAATGTACCAATAGATGATATTTCTACTCTCAATCCAGAAGACATAAAGTCGGTGTCGGTATTAAAAGATGCAGCATCATCTGCTATTTACGGAGCAAGAGCTGCTTTTGGGGTTATCCTTATAAGCACGAAAAAGTCTAGTAAAGAGTCAGAACTCACTATCAATTACAACAATAATTTCGGATTTACAAACGCAAGAAATACTCCAGGATTGGCAAATCCCTTACAGTCGGTTCAGCTATATAAAGTTGCAAATGGTTCTGACAATAGAGGTTATTGGACAGGTCAAGATATTGATACATGGATAGATGCGATACAGGATTATAACCAGAATCCATCAAAGTATCCAGATGGAACAACAGAGATTGACGGAACAAAGTATTATATGAGAGAGTCTAACCCAATAGGAAGTTTGTTTGAAAATAGTTTTAAACAAACACACAATATATCTGCATACGGAGGTAGTAAGAAAACGTCTTACAGAATTTCAATGGGATATTTGGACTATGATGGTGTTCTGTATGGAAACAAAGATACCTATGACAGGCTAACGTTGTCGTCATACATAAATATGGACATAAAAAAATGGTTGACCCAAGAGATAGACGTTAAGTATACAAAATCTAAGAAAGTCTATGCCGACGGAAATTTCTTTACATGGGGGTTGACGGATGCTTCTTGGACTCCAGTTGGAGGAACAGAAGTGGATGGACAGTACTATGATTATAGAACTACGCAGAACTATATTAACGAGGAAGTTCCAACTAAAAGGATAAGAGAATCTCCAAGAATATTTACTAAAACAATGTTCAAACCAACTAAAGGCTTGGATGTTGTGTTTGAGTATACATACGAGAAACGAAATTTTGATTATACGGATTACGACAATACTTTTTATTTGTATGATGTTACGGAATCTGGACTAGAAGAGCAGAACTCAAAGGACTGGTATGAGCATAATGCAGGACAATACAATAGGAATGCGATAAATGCGTATGCTACTTATAGCAGGACTTTCGCACAAAAACACAATACTAAATTTATGATGGGCTATAATCAAGAATCTTATAATAGCACCGAAGTTCAGTCTAAAGTTTTAGATCAGATTAACCCTAATATTCCATCTATTAGTCAAGGCACAGGAGAAATAAGATCCTACGATCCTTCGGCAGAGTATTCGGTAAGGGGAACATTCTTTAGATTGAATTACGATTACCAAGGTAAATATCTCTTTGAGGTAAATGGTCGCTATGATGGTTCGTCTAAATTTCCCAAAGACTCTCGCTTCGCATTTTTCCCATCTTTCTCAGCAGGCTATAGGATTAGTGAAGAGATGTTTATGAACTCTGCAGAATGGCTTAATAATTTGAAGCTAAGAGGCTCTTGGGGCGAGGTTGGAAATCAGTTTATTGGCAATTATGATTATATCCCTACAATGGGTTCAAGCTTGGCTGGATGGATTTACAATGGCGAACGCCCTACAACCCTGTCGCCTCCTGGACTGGTGAGTCCTTCTTTTACATGGGAGACTGTTGCAACATTAGATGTTGGTATAGACTTTAGTATGTTTGATTCTAGATTGTCGGGAGTGTTTGATTGGTATAGGAGAACAACTAAAGGCATGCTTACAAGAGGCGAGACATTACCGTCTATCATTGGAACAAGTTCACCTAAGGAAAATGCAGCAAATTTGGAAGTGAAAGGATGGGAGATGTCTCTAACATGGCAGGATAAAATAAAAGACTTCTCTTATTCTGTAGGCTTCAATCTGTACGACAACAAACCTGTTATAACTAAATTTGCAAATGAAGCTGGCTTAATAAGCGATTTCCACGAAGGTGTTGAGATAAATAACATCTGGGGCTATGTGTCCGATGGTTATTATACAGACGACGACTTTAACGATGATGGAAGCTTAAAGGGAGGGCTCCCTAAACCCGAAGGCATTGCAAATCTCTATCCTGGAGATATGAAATATAAAGATTTAAATGGCGACGGCTATATTACGGATGGCAGCTCGACCTACAACGACCCAGGAGATAGAAAAGTTATTGGCAATTCAACACCTAGATACCAGTATGGAATCAATCTGAGTGCTGGGTGGAAAGGTTTTACTTTTTCAGCTTTTCTCCAAGGTGTTGGACAAAGAGATCATTGGATTATGGACGACAAGGTGTTGTGGCCAGGAAGTTCTTTTCAACCAGCCATTCTTACGAGTGTACTAGACTACTGGACCCCCGAGAATGCAGATTCTTACTTTCCGCGCATGTATTACGAAGGAGGTGGCAACACGTCATATAATAGACGGGAGCAAACCAAGTACCTTACAAATACAGCATATTTAAGATTGAAGAATATAACCCTTGGCTATAACTTCCCGAAACGTATAACTTCCAAGCTGGGAGTAAAAAACCTTCGCGTATTTGCTAGTTTTGAAAATCTGTGTGTGTGGGACAATATGCCTGATGGTATTGATGCAGAGATTAGAGATTTTAAATATCCCTACACTGGAACAAATTCTTTCGGTCTCAACGTAACATTCTAGAAAACGATTAGATTTGTCATGATAAAAATATCCTACATCACAAGAATATAAGTGAATTGATGATGTACATCTGACAGCTAAAAAACAAAATATAAACACATGAAACATTTAAGTAGAATAATATATTTAATGCTTTTTGCAACTACTATTTGTGCTTGCAATGATGACTTCTTAGAGAAATACCCACTCGACAAGCAGAGCGAAGAAACGGCATTTGTTTCTTCCGACAATTTTAAGACCTACGCGTGGGGCTTGTACGAGGTTTTCAATAATGATAATACGGTGCTAAACCCTATGGATAATTATGCCTATAAGAATGAAAGTTAGACGGATAATGCATTCTATGGAAGTCCCAATTCATTCAATAAATATTCATTTCAGACCATTACGGTTCCATCATCAGGAGGGAAATGGAAATTTGACTATGTGCGAAGAGTGAATGTAATGTTGGACAACATAGACGACTCCGAGATGTCTGATTCTGATAAGGCTCATTGGCGCTCGGTTGGGTACTTCTTTAGATCATATTATTATTATGATTTATTGACTTACTTTGGAGATTTGCCTTGGGTTGAGCATTCCTTGCAAACATCTGATAAAGAGTTTATATACGGAAAGCGCTTGGACCGAAATGTTGTGGCAGATTCAATTTTTAATGATCTGCTTTGGGCAGAGAAAAAGATTAACAAAAATGGGAGTGGTCCAAACACAATAAACACAGACGTAGTCAGAGCTCTGATATCAAGAATAGGACTCTTTGAAGGAACCTACAGAAAGTACCATAATTTAGGAAGCGGAGAGACTTTCCTCCAAGAGAGTAAAAGAGTGTCGGAGATTTTAGTGAATAAATATCCAAATCTAATGACAAATTATTATGATGAATTTGTGTCCGAAGACTTAGTTGGTAGACCAGGCATGTTGCTTGTAGCTGAATATAATGCGTATATGGGGCATGGTCGCCCACGAATAGAAGCTACATCCTCACATTATGTGGAAATGTGTGGAGATGCATTTGACAGTTATTTGTGCCAAGATGGACAAACAATAGAGAATAGTTCGATATATAGTGGCGATGCTCATATATACGACATGTTCAGAAATAGAGATTACAGGCTTTATTTTACAGTTTGTCCTCCCTTTCAAGTGAAAAAAGACAACCCTCAGAGCCGTGAGTGGGAGTATACTGCCAATGCCTTTGAAAGAGAATACATAGATTTGATGGATAGTATCTCGGGAGATGCAAAAACACTGCCAATGATGAATTGGAATGATTTTGTAGTCTTTGGCATGCCTCATTTTAGAAGTGATAATAGAGGACAGCCATATTGTGCCGTGCGTGCAGGATATTATTTTTGGAAGTTCTACACAAAAGACAGAAATCAAAATTTTAATGGCTTGTCCTTGCAAACAACAGATAGAGCACTGTTTAGGATGTCCGAGGTTATGTTGAATTTAGCGGAAGCAAGCTACGAGCTAGATGCAAGTATTTCTCAAGAGATGGCAGACAAGACCATAAATAAGCTAAGAGATAGAGGGCATGTTTCTCATTTGGAAGTCAACAGTATTACACCCGACAACTCGTCTCGGAGAGATACGGAGGTGTCCGACTTGCTTTGGGAGATTCGACGAGAAAGAAGAGTCGAGCTTATGGGCGAAAATTATAGGTTTTATGATCTGCGTAGATGGAAGAAAGGACACTATATAAACAAAGAACAAACGGGATGCAAAATTACAGATACGGAAGTGCCTTTCCATAAAGGAGTGAGTGTTAATAGCGATGGTTATGCTTGTTATTTTGGCGATCCTCTTGCAAAAGGACTTGGCTGGGAAGACTTTATGTACTTAGAGCCAATCCCTATACAAGAATTGGAGCTTAATAAAGAAATAATTCAGAATGATGAATGGGCAGAATTTGTGCCGAAATGATATTCAGAAGATAATTTTAATTAAGAACAATAGGGAGTTAGTTAACTCCCTATTGTTCTTAATTATGACACAGCAATTGCTAACCCACATTGCAGTTCAAAGCGTTAACCCAACTTTCACTCTCTCAGATTCATTTTCCCAGTCAGCGTAGGGGCTGGGCGATTATTCGGGTGGCAGCTGTGACCTATAGATTTTTATTTTCTTAAATGGTGCATGTTTAAATTTTAAGGTGGAGTATATTCATTCTACTTGTTTTGTTGGTTTGCTGCACTGCCTCAGCTCTACTTTCTCGCCCAAAGCATTGATGGCTTCTGTAGTCACCAGCTTCTGTGTTGACATGCGTCTGAC
>JBKECH010000005.1:0-56720 GCA_047974415.1 Bacteroidales bacterium
TGTGAATGAACAGCCAATTCATCTTACCAAACTAATGGCTAATGAAGCTAGTAAGTTTATAGAAAAATATGGAGATGGAGAAAAACCATTTTGTTTATCTGTGAGCTTTAAGGCTCCGCATGTACAAGAAGACCAGAACTCACAAACTCCGACTTTTCCATTTGATACTGAGTATGCAAATATATTGTCAGATGCCCAAATAAATCGTCCGACTTCTTATGTTGATACTGGATTTCCGGATCTGTTTATTCGAGACAAGTATGGAATTGCGAATGAAGGCTTCATTAGGGCTAAGGATAGGTTTGGAACAGATGAGAAATACCAGGAATCGGTAAAAGGATATTATAGGCTAATAAAAGGGCTAGATGATGCTGTAGGGGATATTGTACAAACTCTAAAGAATGAGAAGTTAATTGACAACACAGTAATTATATTCTTAGGAGACAATGGTTTCTACCTTTCTGAACATGGACTTGCAGGGAAATGGTTCGGGCATAATGAGTCGATACGTATTCCCATGATAATTTACGACCCTACAAATCGGAATGAAACCACGAGAGATGAGATTGCATTAAATATTGACATTGCACCTACAATATTGGACTTTGCTAAAGTTGCAAAACCCAAAAGAATACAGGGAGAAAGCCTTAAAGCTCTAATGAAAGATGATGCAAATGGGTGGAGAACTGATTTCTTATACGAGCATTTGATGAATCTTCAAAAGAGTAAAGGATGGTATGTATATATCCCACAAACTGAAGGAGTGGTATCAAAGCAATATAAATACATGCGTTATTTTTTAGAAAATAATAGAGAAGAACCATTTTATGAGCAATTCTTTGATGTAGGCAACGATTATTTTGAGATGCATAACCTTGTAAAGGATTCTAATCAAGAGGTAAGTGCATATAAGCGTAGACTGAAGAAATTAATATCGAGTACTGAATAAATCACAAATATTTAAGTAATGAAACCAAATTTTAAATCACTATTACTGATAGTATTCTTACTGCTGAATACTACAGTGTATAGTATTAATGAAGAAATAAAGGAGTGTTCAACAGTAATAAAAGGAGATGCAAATTGGGTTGGAATTAAGAATATTGTTGACATGAAAAACTCTTGGCTAGCTTTTAGAGGAAAGTTAGACATTAAAAACATAGAGAGTGAAATAAAGACTTATATTGCTGTGGATTCTAAATATTGGTTGTGGATTAACGGTGAATTAGTCGTTTTTGAAGGTGGGCTAAAAAGAGGTCCTAACAGAACAGATACTTATTGTGATGAAATTGACTTGTCATCATACCTTAAAAAAGGAGAGAATACAATAGCTGTTCTAGTGTGGTATTTTGGTAAAAAGGGATTTGGGCATAATACAAGTGGTCATGCTGCAATGTATTTTGATGTGCCAAGTGTTGACCAAAATATAAAATGGAAAGCCAAGATGCATCCAGCGTTTGGAGAAACGGGAGCACCGCACCCAAATTATAGATTACCCGAATCAAACATCCATTTTGATGCTAATAATGATATGCGATCTTGGGAACAAGTTGGGTATGATGACTCTGATTGGGAAAAAGCTATTAAACTTGGCAAAAATGGAGATAAACCTTGGGGCACACTTTGGAAACGTCCTGTTCCGCAATGGCACAACTCAGGGCTGATTAATTATACAGATATTGAAAAGGAAATAGTTGGTAACAAACTCTTAGTAAAAGCATATCTTCCTAGGAATATAACAATCACACCATATTTTGATATAATAGCTCCACAAGGTAAGCTTATTGATATGCGTACAGACAACTACAAAGGTGGAGGCGCATATAATGTCCGCACAGAGTATATCACGAAGTCCGGAGAACAAGAGTTTGAAACCTACGCATATATGAATGGACATTATGTTATTTATTCTTTCCCCAAAGATGTTGAAATAAAGAGTTTGAAGTATAGAGAAACAAGGTATGCCTCCGAAGTAGTAGGTAGTTTTAAATGTGATGATCCATTCTATAATATTCTATGGGACAAATCAATTAACACTATCAATGTAAATGTGCGAGATGGGATTCAAGATTGTGGCAGAGAAAGAGCTCAGTGGTGGGGAGATGTTGTAACCCTACTTGGAGAAATGCTTTACACTATGGATGAGGAAGGACACAAAGTAATAGAGAAGGCAATATACAATCTCGTTGATTGGCAAAAAGAAGATGGCTCTTTATACTCTCCAGTACCGGCTAGTAATTGGCACAACGAATTACCAACTCAATCTTTGGCATCGATTGGAAAATATGGTTTTTGGTTTTACTACTATCACACAGGTAACGAACATTTAATTGAAGAGGTGTATCCTCATGTGAAGAAATATATGCAGTTGTGGGATCTTGATAACAATGGACTTGTAGAGCAAAGGAAAGGAGGATGGACATGGCTTGATTGGGGAAAGGATCTTGATAGTTCGCTAGTATATAATACATGGTATTATATGGCTCTTGATGCAGTTGATAAGATGGCTCAAATGCAAAGTGATTCTGACTTCAGTTATGAGTGCAGATCAAGAATGGCAACACTAAAAAAAGCATTTAATGATACATATTGGACTGGAGAAGGCTATCGTTCTAACTCCTATACTAAGGGCTATGACGATAGAGGCAATGCTTTGGCTGTTGTTGCAGGAATGACTGAGCCTGAGTATTCTGATGCTATAATTAAGCTCCTAGATAAGTATATGAATTCTAGTCCGTACATTGAAAAATATGCTTTAGAGTCCTTATTTATACTAGGGAAACCTGAGAAAGCATTAGACAGAATCAAAGTGCGTTACGGCTCAATGGTTGAAAGCCACATAACAACTCTTTGGGAAGGTTGGGGAATAGGAAGTGAAGGATATGGAGGAGGTTCATATAATCATGGATGGTCAGGAGGACCTTTGACATTGATGATGGAATATGTCGCAGGAATAGCTCCAACGAAAGCAGGTTGGAAAGAGTTTAAAATATCACCTCAACTAGGTTCTTTGAACAGTGTCGAATGTAAAGTTCCATTAGGTGGTAGTAACTTTATTGATATTAGCATTCAAAAATCAGCATATGAATATAAGTTAGATGCTAGCTTTCCCAATAGACCTGGAATAATAGAGGTGTCTATTGATAGGGAAGTAGAACGAGTGTCAATAAACAATGAAATAATTACTATAACACCCAAAGGAACTTTCACCCACAAATACGGAGATGGTGAAATAACTGATAACGAACTGAAGCTAGATCTTTTAAGCACTACCAAAATTGAACTGCAAATAAACTTCAAAAAATAAGTTATGAAAACAAAATTGTTAATCACATTAGCACTATTAGCTTTTGTATCTTGTACTAAGGAAGAGAAAAGCTCGATAGATACTAAGGTTGACGAACTTCTTTCAAAGATGACAATCGAAGAAAAGGTGGGACAGTTAAACCAATATACCGGCAACTGGCAGGCAACTGGTCCAGTTGTTAGAGACACCACAAAATACACCCAAATAAAGAACGGCAAGGTTGGTGCTATGCTCAATATAAAAGGTGTTGACAGAGTTAGAACCCTTCAAGAATATGCAATGCAATCCAGATTGAAGATTCCTTTGGTGTTTGGATTAGATGTTGTGCATGGATTTCGCACAATTTTCCCGATACCTCTTGCTGAGGCTGCAAGCTTCGATTTAGATGCTATAGAATTGGGAGCTAGAGTTGCAGCTATAGAGGCGTCGGCGTCAGGTGTGAATTGGACTTTTGCTCCGATGGTAGACGTCAGTAGAGATGCAAGATGGGGACGAGTAATGGAAGGAGCCGGTGAAGACCCGTGGTATAATAGCAAGGTTGCAATTGCTAGAGTTAATGGTTTTCAGGGAGATGACTTAAGCAAGACAAATACAGTAGCAGCTTGTGCAAAACACTTTGCCGCTTATGGAGAACCAATTGCAGGTAAGGATTATGGAACGGTAGATATGTCAATATCAAATCTGTATAATATTTATTTGCCACCATTTAAGGCAACAGTTGATGCTAATGTTTCCACATTTATGAATGCATTTAATGATCTTAATGGAGTTCCATGTTCGGCAAATGAATCTCTTCTTCGAGATATTCTTAAGGGAGATTGGGACTTTCAGGGTTTCGTAGTTTCTGATTGGGGTTCTATACAGGAGATGAGAGCACATGGCTATGTTGAGGATATGGAAGATGCTGCATATAAAGCACTGAAAGCAGGAACAGATATGGACATGGAAGCTAGAGCTTACGTAAATTTTATTCCGAAGCTAATTGAGGAAGGGAAAATAGAAGAGTCGGTTCTTGACGATGCCGTCAGGAGGGTACTTAGAAAGAAGTTTGAATTAGGTCTTTTTGATGATCCGTTTAAATACTGTGATGAAGAAAATGAGAAAAAGAACGTGATGAGTGAATACTCTAGGGCATCGGCAAGAGATGTAGCAAAGAAATCAATAGTGTTGCTTAAGAATGAGAACAATACTCTTCCATTATCACAAAATTGCAAGAAAGTTGCTTTGGTAGGTCCTCTTATGGACTCAAAGGTTGATATGCCGGGATTCTGGGCAAATGAGCAATGGACTGATTCGGTGATAACTGTTTTGGATGGAATAAAAAAGAATCATCAGGATGTTGAATTAAGCTTCACGGAAGGATATGATTTGGAAACGAATGAACTCAAAGATTTAAACACAACTATTGCAAATGTGAAAGATGCTGATGTAATTATTGTTGCAGTAGGAGAAAGATGGGATGATAGTGGAGAAGCTAAATCGAGTGGTTTGATAGAGGTGAAAGAAAGTCAGCAACGATTGGTTGAAGAACTTTCAAAGCTTAACAAACCTGTTGTAACACTAGTTATGGGAGGACGACCACTTATTTTTAACAAAATCAGAGAGGCGTCAACATCAATTCTTTTCACATGGTGGTTGGGAACAGAAGCAGGAAATGCCATAACAGATGTCTTATGGGGAGATTATAACCCGGCGGCTAAGTTGCCAATGACGTTTCCAAAATACGTAGGGCAATGTCCGATTTTCTATAACTATCACAACACAGGACGTCCATCAAACCCTGATATATTGTATTCTAGCAGATATAAAGATATTGATTATAGACCAGCATATCCCTTTGGTTATGGTTTGAGTTATACGGAGTTTGAGCTGTCAAATATATCAGTAGATAGAGATAGTGTTCCGGTTGGGGATAAAATTAAAGTGTCAATTGACTTGGCAAATAAAGGTAACTATGATGGAGAAGAAGTTGTGCAGTTGTATATTAGGGATATGGTAGCATCGTTGACAAGACCGGTTAAAGAGCTTAAGGGTTTTGAGAAGATTTTCACTAAAAAAGGCGAATCTAGAAAGGTCGAGTTTGAGCTTGATACAAATGAATTGGGTTTTTGGGATAATAAAGGAATCTATAAAACAGAACCCGGTAAGTTTAAGATAATGATAGGTAGTAATTCAAGAGATGTTCAAAGTTTAGACATTGTATTGTATTAGTCAGATTTAAAGAGTCATAATTAAAATTAGGTAAGATGAATAAAAAAATAATACTGTTGTTTGCGATGCTTTTTTGTAATGTGTTGCTATCAACAGCTCAAAATAAAGATTGGGAAAATCCTGAGATTTTTTCGGTAAATGAAGATGCTCCTAGGAGTCAGTTTATTCCTTATTCGGACAGGGCTTCAGCCATTGCTAATGACAAAAGTAAATCTGATTTTGTATTAGATTTGAATGGAATGTGGAAATTCAATTGGGTGTATTCTCCGGATGAACGCCCGGTTGATTTCTATAAATCGAATTATGATGTTAGTGATTGGGATGAAATTAAAGTTCCGTCAAATTGGGAATTAGAGGGACATGGGACTCCGATTTATACGAATACTACATATCCATTCCCTAAGAATCCTCCATATGTCAGTCATGAGCATAATCCGGTAGGGTCTTATAAAAGAAGTTTTACACTGCCGGCAGGTTGGGATAATAGGCGAGTTATCCTGCATTTTGATGGCGGTACTTCAGCGATGTATGTCTGGGTAAATGGAGAGAAAGTAGGATATAGCCAAGGTAAGAAAAACGTAGTTGAGTTTGATATTACTGACTATGTAAAAAGCGGAGAAAATGATTTAGCAGTTGAAGTTTATCGCTGGTGTGATGGTTCGTATCTGGAAGATCAAGATTTTTGGCGATTATCTGGTATCGAAAGAGATGTGTACCTAATAAGCAATGATTATGTTCGAATTGATGATTTTTTTGCTAAAGCAGGGTTAGATAAAGCATATAAGAATGGAACTTTCACACTTGATATGCAGATTAAGAATTTTGGAGATGAATCAACCTCGGGCTCGGTGAATGTTTCAATTATAGGTGCCTCCGGAAAAGATGTTTATAACACAAGAGAGAAATGGAAGGCAAAAGCAGAGTCTACTACATCGATTACAGCATCAGCTGCAATAAATGAAGTAAATCAATGGAGTGCAGAAAATCCAAATCTTTATAAATTACTATTGGAGTTATACGACTCAAAAGGAAAGCTTATTGAAGCTACATCTCATAATCTTGGTTTCAGAACCGTAGAACTAAAAAATGGGCAGCTGCTTGTAAATGGAAAAGCGATATTGGTAAAAGGTGTTAATCTTCATGAGCACAGCCCTACTACCGGTCATTATGTTGATGAAGCAACGATGATAAAAGACATTGAGGTGATGAAAGCTCACAATGTTAATGCTGTCCGCACTTCGCATTATCCCCATACATCTTTATGGGTGTCGCTTTGTGATAAGTATGGATTATACTTAGTTGATGAAGCTAATATTGAAACTCATGGAATGGGAGCCGAATGGCAAGGAAACTGGGATAAGAGTGCTCATCCTGCATATAGAGAAGATTGGCATGCAGCGCATATGGACAGAATAAAGAGTTTAGTGGAAAGAGATAAAAACTGCCCTTCAGTGATAATATGGAGTATGGGTAATGAATGTGGTAATGGTCCCGTTTTTTATGATGCTTACGATTGGATTAAAAAGTATGATGACACTAGGTTAGTTCAGTTCGAGCAATCAGGAAGAAATGAGAATACTGATGTGATTTGCCCAATGTATCCAAGGGTAGAAGGAATGAAAAAATATGCTGAACTTACAAATGCTGACCGTCCTTATATTATGTGTGAATATTCTCATGCGATGGGTAACAGCAATGGTAATTTCAAAGATTATTGGGATATAATTCGCTCTAGTCCACAAATGCAAGGGGGGTTTATTTGGGATTGGGTAGATCAAGGACTTTTGGCAACCAACGAATCCGGAATTGATTTTTGGGCATACGGAGGAGACATAGGAGGAGAGAAATACACCAACGATAATAATTTTTGTCTGAACGGACTTGTGAACCCCGACAGAACTCCACATCCGGGATTGATGGAAGTGAAACATCAATATCAGAGCATTCATGTTTCGGCATCTGATTTGTCGAAAGGAGAGCTTAGTGTATATAATGAATATTCTTTTATCAACCTTGATAAGTTTAATTTCAAATGGACATTACTTAAAAACGGAGTGTCGGATAAAGAAGGAAGCTTCACATGCAGTGTAGAACCTGAGGCAACAAAGAAAGTAAGAATAGACCTTCCAGAAGTTCAACCAAAGGCAGGAGAGGAATACATCTTAATTGTAAAAGCATATAGTAAAGAGGCTGAGAATCTAGTTCCGGCTAATCATGAAATTGCGGCAAATGAATTAGTATTTGACGGGAATGATTATTTCGGAAGATCTAATGCTTCATCAGAGAAAGCAACATTTACGGAAGATAAAGATAATATCATAATAAACTCTGATAATGTAGAGACAAGAATCAGCAAGCATTCAGGATTGCTTTATAGGATGGTAGCAAACGGAAAGTGGTTGATTAACTCAGATTTGACTCCTGATTTTTGGAGAGCTCCAACCGACAATGATTTCGGAAACGGAATGCCTACACGAGCAAATGTATACAGAACAGCAGGCGTGAACAGAAAGCTTCAAGACATCAAGGTTGAACAAAATGGAAATAATGTGGTGGTAACAGCAGATATCAAACTTGTGGATATAAGTTCGGATTACCAAATAGTTTATACAACAAGAGGCGATGGAAGTGTGCAGGTTGATGTGCATTATGTTGCTGGTTCGGATAACCTGCCTGGAATGCCACGGTTTGGAATGAAGATAAGAATATCAGGTAAATATAACCAGTTTGAATACTACGGAAGAGGTCCTTGGGAAAACTATAACGACCGAAACTCGGGAGCACTGCTCGGGAAGTACAGCAGCAAGGTCGAAGATCAATATTTCGCCTATACTCGTCCGCAAGAGAACGGATACAAAACCGACATCCGCTGGATGTCGCTTACCGATAATTCGGGCGTTGGATTGAAGGTAGAAGGCTTGCAACCATTGTGTGGAAGTGCGCTGCATTTTGATTCAACAGATTTCGACCCAGGATTGAATAAAAAACAAAGACACGCTTCGGATATGGTGCCACAACACGACATATTCCTAAATATCGATCTAGCACAGTGCGGGCTCGGAGGTGACAACAGTTGGGGGATGTGGCCACACAAACAATACCGACTTGAAGACAAGGAATACTTATATAGTTTTATACTGAAACCTGTGAGATAGTGTCTGAGATAGTTTAGTTGCTGGCTTTAATCTAGTGTCAAAATAAATACATGAGGCTTACATGTTTGTGTAAGCCTCTTTTTAGTACGCCCAGCATGGGCGTAATCTCCTAGGTGTAAGTCCCTAGCGAGCCCTAATAGTGGGAATCGCCTAGCCAAGAGCAAGGGTGTCCATAGCGATGTGGAATCTGAAGGAAGCTGGCGGCAAAAGTCTGACCTGACGAATAGAAATCAGATAGAAGGCTGAGTGTGGGGTAAATCTGCAAAACAAGATAAAGCCCAATAACTATTCGGAGCCACACTTAGTAAATCTGGCAGGTATAAGGCGGAAAGATTACATTCCTATCTGGGGAGGTCTCGCAGACGTGCGGATATTTTTTTTAGAAGCATGGAGTAAAGCTAGCTGTGAGAAGTCAGCCGAGGACATAGTACCGATGAGAAAGCATGGGGAAGGTCCGAACCTTAACAAATCGAGAAGTAAATGAATGTTACCTAATGCAAGGCAGAAAGCAGAAAATACCACCATCAAATAGTAGCTACCCTCAGAATAGAAGCACGGCATGCGGAAGCTATGAGGGAGTGCAATCCATCATTGGGTATATCGAGAAGCGTTTGCTGCTCAAGGTAAATCAGGAGAAGACGAAAGTAGGATATATACGAGGGTTGTATCGAAATTAAGGAACTGCCACGTGCCGAACGGCATGCGTGGTGGTGTGAGAGGACGGAATGGGAATTAATCCCATTCCTCCTACTCGATTATTAGTTTTTCTGCGCTTTTCTTATGGTATATATCTTGTTTATCAAAGCTTTAGAGGGTTTGCATTGCGCTTCCCACAACAACCCATTCACCTGCTATTTTTTCAGCTACCTTCACTGCTAAGTTAATGTTTTTGGAGTCCTTGTCGCAAGTGTTTACTATGGCCACTGCCAATTTATACGAAGTGTGGTATTGCTTTTCGTTGTAGATAAAACTGTCCTCGACCTTAATTCGGCGCTTGTTGATTAATTCGCTTACTTCTATTTTGTTGGACGTCCAATGTTGTATCATGTTGTTATCTTTGTCGAATATAGCAAATGCCACCTTGTATTTAAAGCCTAATTTGTTGTTAGGTAAAACTCCCACCCCGATGTTCTGCCAGGCGTGTTCGATATTTATTTTGTTGTTGTGCTTGGTATAGACTATTGTTGTTGGAAGAATTCGATACCCTCCATGAGAAATAAACTTCTGAATTTGTTTGGGGGCGTCCTCTACGTAGCGTTTAGTTTCATTTATGGTGCGCAAGTCTAGATAGTTTGCATGTGTTTCTAGTGCCAAGTCTACCACATCCTTGTAGTATTCTTGCCAAGTGTCCCATTGTTTTTTTCCATCTTCATGTTCTATGTGATAGCTGATATCGTGGTCTCCCCAATAGCAGGCTTCGGCAATAATTGGAGAATTAGGGAAATGAGCTTTTAAGGCTTCTTGGTCCTTTGTGGGAAACCACTTGCTGGCGTATCCATCGCGACGAGGAGTGAAGTGTAGCGAGTCGTACACCATCTTTTTTTGCTTCTCATCGCGCACCCCAAAGTTGATAACATTTATGACCTTGTCGAAAGCCAGAGCATAAGCTTTCACTATTCGGTTGTGACTCTCGTATTTCTTGCTTTTGTCTTTATATTTGATATTATGACCTTCGCCCCACCAGCCCATGCCATATGCATCAACATAATCTACTGTAGCAGGATTATTGAACTCGGCCCCAAACGCCGCAATAAATTTGGTGTATTTCTCCAAGAAGAACTCATCATCGGCATAGGGGGTTTGCTTTCCCCAGATTTCGTATGTCTCGGCGCTATCAAGTACATATTGAGGAGTTCCAGTGTGTGTGAAAATACGGAACGCCAGTCGGAGATTCCTATCTAATGCCCCTTGAATGAGGTTCTTGAATATGGGGTCGTTATCCCAAGCATATTCCCCTTCCTCTGGTTCTATTTCGTTCCACTTCCAACGAAGATAAAATACTCCAGCATACTTCTCGGCCGCCTCGTTTTGAGTTCGCCAATATTGTTCTCCATCGGTGTGATTACTTCTGCTTTCCGTATAGAGCGTCCAGCCCATATAAGGGTTTTTCAGGTTGCTTGTGGTGTCGGCTACGAATTCTACCTGCATAGGTTTATTGCCAGAGAAGGTACATGCAGACAGAACAAACAGCAGTACGAGCATAAATATGAGCATCTTGTTGATTGATATTTTCCACATTTTGTATTTTCTTATTTGATTAATTTTTGTGCGCTTAAATGTGAGGTCTTGAAAAACCTTTAGCTTATTCTTTCCTCGCTTCAAGCCCTTGCTACGGCGTTCTAATGCATGATTCTGAGTTTAATGTGCGATAAAAGTACAAAAAATAGAGTCGAATACTATACAGCTATATATTGTCTGTCCATAATATCGGAAGTCTGAACTAGAGAGTTAAGAATTAAGGCTTGCAAGACCTTGTGTATTAGTGGGGTGAGAATTGAGGCTTGTGTGAAAATTCAATTGGCAAAGTGAGCATAATTTAGATATTGGACTTTATAGACCGAGCCTATATAAGTGTGCTAATGGAGGAGTTGGATAATCTGAAATAAGCAATATTGAAAGCCTAGAGGCAACAGTCTTTTAAGAATAGTCGCCTCTAGTATATCAACTGTAATAATTTTGGACTTAGTATCCTGGATTTTGTTTAATTTGCCCCAAGCCTTCATTAATTACGTACTGTGGGAGAGGAATGCGATGATAATTTTTGTTCACCAATGTTTTTTCCCCAGCAATAACACATTTACGTTTTATCGCATCAACATATGCATCGTCTCTAATTAGGTCTTGACGGCGACAGCCTTCATAATATAGTTCATGACCACGTTCTAACAATAATTTGTCAAGAAAATCACGAGTGTTTGCAAAGTCTGATAATTTGTAAGCGGCTAATCCTGCTCGTGTTCTTACGCGGTTTAAAAGTTCTACTGCCTCTTGTGTTATGGTATTGCCGTTGCGCACTATAGCTTCAGACAGGAGGGTCAGTGCATCGGCATAGCGGTAGATGATGTAATCTATTTCATTGTTTTCGCCAGTCGTTCCTTTATCTATTTCATATTTAAGAGGAACTGCTCCGTATTTTAGTAGACCACCATTTTCGGTGTCTATTTCTTGACTATGTTTTTTATTTCCAGTTCCGGTATATTCGCTAATTATTGTTTCTAGCCGTTTGTCGCCGTTCTCGAAGGTGTTGAAAAAGTCCCATGAAATCTTGAATCCGTTCCATTTTACCACTCCTGGAGGATCTGTTGGGTAGTCGTTTGGCAAAACGTGTGGGTGCCACTTGTGTTCTTGTGTGCCTCGCAAGCAGTTGACTGCCCATATTGTTTCGGAATTCTTTTCATTGGCTAGTGTGAAAATATCGGCATAATTAGGGACTAGCTCGTATGCATATTCTGGCTTGGTCAATTCTCGACCTATGGTTTCAGCTTTGTCCCATTGCTTTGTCTGCATATAGAACTTCAATAAAACCATATTGCACAGCCCTTTGGTAAAACGACCATAGTCTGCATCTCCTTTTTTGTAACTATATGGCAACACAGTAGCTGCTTTTTCCAATTCGCTAACAATAAATTTTTGCATTTCTTCTTCAGATAGTCTCGGCACGACCTTTTCTTCTAAAGGGTTCTTTAATATTTCTACATCAGCAATAGGAATAGGGCCATATAGATCGTACATGCAGAAGGCGAGCCAGCCACGAGCACAGTGCAATTGTGCAAGAAACTGATTTTTTACATCGTCATTTATATCCATATTCTCTATGCGGTCAAGAGTCATGGTGATTTTTCCCATAAACTTGGCCCAGCGCCAATGATTATTGTTGTAGTTGTTATCAACTATCCAGCGATTATACAATATTGGTTGCCAACCTCGCCATGTACACTCTCCATAATCAGACATTAAGTCAGACACAAGTAATATTCCAGTGGCAATGTTAAACATCCCACCGTATCCATTGTTCTGAAATACCCCATAGGCGTTTGCCGTCACCAATGCTTTCGCATCGTTCTCTGTTGTTGGAAATATTCCTGTGTTAATTGAGTCGTATGTTTCCGATTCTAGTTTACAGCTGTTCATAATTATGATGACAGCCAATAAACATGCTGTTGTTTGATATTTAAAATTTCTCATTTCTTTGTTTTAATTAAAAAGTTACATCTACTCCTATACTGAAACTAGTTACATTGGGATAGGAGAATTGGTGTCCTTCTGTTTCTGGATCTATCCCTGTCCAATTAGTGATAATGAATGGATTGTTTATATCAGCATATACTCGGATATTGTCTAAAATCTTTTTTGGCATAGGAATAGTGTAGCCTAATGTAATATTTCGACAGCGGATATATGAGACTTTTTTATATATGTAATCGCCTATGCTATAGTCGCTAGAGCCTAGTATATTGGGGTATTTGCCACCTCTGTTTTCATGCGACCAAGTATCCATGTATCCAGTGGACATATTTTGGCTCTGATTGATTTGGTATCCTCGCATTGCCCAAGCGTCGTAATAACTTGCGCCCCTTAGCCTGTTAATTTCGCCGTATAGATATATGTTTAAGTCGAAGTTTTTGTACCTTAATGTGTTGTTAAACCCGAAAATGAAGGCAGGATCTTGTGTCCCTATCATTATTTTATCTTTGTCGTCTAGGACCTCGTCGTTGTTTTGATCTATTAATTTTACCTGTCCGGGCAATAGCGTGGCTTGATGGGTAGGAGCCTTTTCGCCTGCGGCTAAAAGACCATCAGATTCGTAGCTAAATATTGCACGGATGGGGTCCTCCTCGTTTTGATACGCTGCTGGTTTCCAATTGGGGTCGCGTTCCTTCCAGCGATCTCGATATAAGGATAGTGTAGCATCGGTGCTCCATGTCCAGTCGTGGCTATCTATATTTATTGTATTCAACGACAATTCAAAGCCTTGACTTTGTGTCTCGCCAATATTAGAGGCGATTGTGGTAATTTCATTATATGAAGGTAGAGATTTGTTCGTCACCAATAGATCGGAAATAGTACGATTAAAGTATTCAAAAGTGGTAGAAATACGGTTGTTTAGAAATCCAAGATCTAGACCCACGTTAAATTCTTTAGTTGTTTCCCATGTTAGAAAAGGATTGCCCAATTGCGAAGCGTAAATGCCTATATAAGAGGAGTTTGCAAACACGTTGTTGTAGCCAGTGTCGTATAAGTCCATTGTTCTGTTCCCTACGTTTGAGTTCCCTGTTTCGCCATAGCTAAGACGTAGTTTCCCATTTGATAATGTTGGGTTGAGTCCTTGCATAAAATCTTCATCGCTAAAGCGCCATCCTACTGATGCTGAAGGGAAATACCCCCAACGATTGCCTTTAGCGAAATTGGAAGCTCCATCGGCACGTAGTGTAAGAGTCATAAGGTAGCGACCGAGGTAAGAGTAGTTGGCACGTCCAAAATAAGAACCTAGCGATGATTTAGATGCAGATGACCCAACGGATGGCTTCTCGTAATTCCCCGAGCCTAGGCTGTTAAAGAGAAATGCGTCAATTAGAAAATCTTGATTTCCTGCAGAGACGCTTTCATAATTAAACTCCTGAAACGAGTATCCTAATAGTGCACTTAGGCTGTGGTTGTTAAAATCTCTTGTGTAATTGGCTGTCAAGTCCATCAAATAATCATTGCGATCGTATTGACCAATGCTTGCTTGTCCATTTACTGCTGCTCCATACATGGTTGTTCTGGGTAAATAGATCTTGCGTTTTTCATTCTGTCTGTCTATCCCAAAATTTGCTTTCAGAACTAGGTTTTCAATCGGTTCTACAGATAAATATACAGATGCCATCAATCGATCTTTAACTGTATTGTCCGTAATCTCTAGCAACGATACAGGATTGGGCAGTTGCGAAAAGTCTGGATTTACAGTATAGTCCCCGTTTTCATCATAAATGGGCAGTGTAGGATTGAAGGTAACTGCCGATGAGATAATACCTGCAGCTTGGTATTCTCCACTACCAATAGGAGCATTGTCAAAGGCATTGCGACTGATATTCAACGAAAGCCCAGCTTTTACATATTTAGAAATAGTTTGATCTAGATTTATCTTACCAGTAAATCTGTCCATATTGTTTTGTTTAATCACTCCTTTTTGCCCAGTATATCCGATGGAGGTTAAGTACTGTGTGTTCTCTGTGCCACCATTAATAGAAACATTATGGGTTTGCATCATACCTGTGCGTGTAACAGCATCGAACCAATCTGTTGTATTAGCATTGGCAATGTCGGCGTCACTGTATGTTGGATTGTATTCTGGAACCACATGACCAGGAGCCAATGTTATATAATCTTTATACATGTCTAAGCCGTTTGTTTTTAAGTAGTTCTCGTAGTTGTATCGATTGCGTTGTTGCATATATTCTGAGGCGCTTAAAACTTTGTAGCCATTTTTTATATTCTGAACTGAGACATTCCCCGAATATCGGACCTGAGCCTTTTGCTTTTTGCCTCGTTTTGTTGTTATAATTATAACACCGTGTCCTGCACGAGAACCATAAATTGCTGTCGAGCTTGCATCCTTCAATACCTCTATAGATTCGATGTCGTTTGGGTTTAAAGAACCTAGAATATTGTCGGTTGATCCTGCGTTATAACGGGTTCCCGAGCCAAGCGAACTTCCCGAAGACACTGGGAAACCATCTATAATAATCAGGGGGTCATTACCTGCCCCTGTTGATGCTGCCCCACGTATGCGAAAAGTGGCTCCACCTCCGACTTGCGCGCTGTTTTGAGTCACTTGTAAACCTGCGGCCTTTCCTGCCAAAGCATGACTAATTGTTGAGAAGGTATTTACTGGCGCATCGTCCATCCTGACAGAAGAAACCGCTCCTGTTAAGTCTCTCTTTTTCATGCTCCCGTATCCAATTGCTACTACTTCATCGAGCCCAATAGCATCGTTAGTCATTATTACATCGATATTAGATTGACCGCCAACCTCAATTTCTTGTGTTTTCATTCCGATGAAAGAAAAGACCAGAATGTCCTTAGCCGAAAGATTCTTTACGGTATAGTTTCCGTCGATGTCAGTAATTGCCCCATTATTTGTCCCTTTTTGAAAGACGGAGGCTCCAGTTACTTCCAGCCCATTTTCGTCAGTAACCTTACCAGTCACTGTCTTCTGTGCATAAGCGCTACATAGCAATGAAAAATACATTACTAAAATCAGAGTAAGTTTCCTCATAGATTTTTTGTTTTAAAATAATTATTTGATTTATAAGTTGATGTGTCGTTGAGATCAAGACGATGTCTATGCATAAGGGCATAACAGCTCTGACCTTGTAGTTTTACAAAGTGCAATATTCGTACGTCAGGGGATAAATTGTCGAGAAATGTTGAATTTCTTTGCGAGTGCTGTGTGTGTGTCTTAAGTTGTGTGTCTAATGTATTGTGCGGGAGCATGTGTGGGGGGGGGGGTACAAGCTTAAATATCAGCATATTAGCAATGCGAGAGCAAGCGCGACAATAAGCTGTACTTTTGGAAACCAAGCTAGTTCTGGCAAGAAAGAGTGTTGATATGTTTTTAGTAAAGAACGATGATTTTGTTAACTTTAGGGTGACCGTACAATACCCATCGAGAACATTGGCATTGTATATCTCTTTGAGATATATTCTATATGTCTTGTTATTGTTGGGTGTCATGGAGATTGTAACGTATTTTTTGGCACGCAAGGTAGGTAATATTTTTTGAATACAAAAAAAAGTTATTTTCGTTGGCTTTTAAATAATTGTATGAATGTTCTTTCGTCTCGTAGCTAATCCTAAGCTTTCGCAGGTACTTTAATCTATTGATTAAAAGTAAAAAAACGCCACATGTGCTTTTCAATGCAAGCTCCACTATGATGGAAGCCAGTAAAATAAAAGCCTGATAAAATGATCTAGAAGGAGTAAGGGGGGAATAAAAAGTGGGTAAGCTAACTGTATCGCACCGCTACAACCACCTACCCTTGCTGTCTTCCGACCCTGGGGGATTCAGCAGGAGCTGGTCGTACAGGACTTACCCAGCGCAAAGGTATGTAAAAATAAAATATCAGCAAAAAATAATTTCATTTATATTGGTTTCCCTCTGATATCCAAATGCTTTTTTTATCTTTGTGCGTTCAATATATTAAAGAATGGAACAAGAATATAAATCCTCAACAAAACAGTCCTTACTCAATAGTGCGCTCCTTGTGGGAGGTGTTTTTTCGCTTATAACACTTCTAGGCTTAACACTAATTCCTATCCTCGCTAATATCTCCTTACCATTGCTTTTTATGTTGTGGGCACTATCGTGCAGGAATTATCTTAGGGGAAAAGGACCAAATACGCGTACTGGATATGGAGAACTACTTTCGCGTAATACTCTTATAACATTTATGGCATCCCCATTTTACGGCTTTGTTAATCTTCTGTATGCTAGGGTAATTAATCCTAGTGGTTTTAAGGAGACTATGACAAAAAGTGCCGAGTTGTTAGAATTAACTATCCAACAACAAGAAATGATTGATAAAGTGTATGATTCAGTGTTTATGATGTTTTTTTCTAATATGATAGGATTTATTTTTATGAGCATGTTCGTAGTGTTGATAGTTTCGCTGTTTTATATTAAGAAAAAATAAGTATGGATATATCTGTAGTGGTGCCATTGTACAACGAAGAGGAATCTTTACCCGAATTGGAAAAGTGGATAGCTCGGGTAATGAAAGAAAATGACTTCTCTTACGAAATTGTGTTTGTAAATGATGGTAGCAAAGACGGTTCTGTCGATGTTATAAAAGCTTTGGCAAAAAAGAACGAAAACGTCAAAGGTGTGAGCTTCAAGCGCAACTACGGCAAGTCCGCAGCTTTATTTTGTGGTTTTGAAAAAGCTAAAGGCGATGTGATTATAACCATGGACGCCGATTTGCAAGATAGTCCCGACGAGATACCAGAACTTTTCGCAATGATAAAAAATGAGAAATATGATCTTGTGTCAGGATGGAAAAAAAAGAGATATGACTCTAAATTGACAAAAAATATACCTAGCAAATTTTACAACTATGTTGCTCGCAGGGTGTCGGGTACCAAGTTGCACGATATGAACTGTGGGTTGAAAGCTTATCGAAAAGACGTCATTAAAAGTGTAGAGGTATATGGAGAAATGCATAGGTATATACCTGTTCTTGCTAAACAGGCTGGATTTCACAATATTGGCGAAAAAATTGTAGAGCATCGCAAGCGAATTTATGGAACTACCAAGTTTGGGATGGACAGGTTTGTAAATGGCTTTCTGGACCTGATGACTATAACATTTATGGCAAAGTTTGGAAAAAGGCCAATGCATTTTTTTGGGCTGATTGGCACTCTTTTTATATTGTTGGGTATTGCATTCACCTTATCCATTGGAGCATATAAATGGTATGCTCTCAGACAAGGATGGGATATGCCACTGATTACACAACTTCCATATTTTTATGTTGCCATCACAACCATTATAATTGGTAGCCAGATGTTTCTTGCGGGATTCTTGGGCGAGCTTATAACCCGAAATTCACAAGAGAGAAATAACTATCTAATGGGAGAAGAAATAGGATACAAAGACTAATTTATGAATGTGCTTTATAGTTCAGGCTCCCGATATTATGGACAGGCACTAGTTAATATGATGTGACAATATGCAGAGTGCATACCAAACAAACAAACAAAAACACTATATAAATATAAGTGGCGAGCTGTTGGATTTATCGACCCCAGTAGTAATGGGAGTGATAAACCTTACTCCCAATTCATACTATAGTAATAGCAGGTGTGCTAAGTCTATTGACGCTCTTGGCAAAGCCGAACAGATGATTGCAGAAGGAGCAAAAATAATCGATATTGGCGGATGTTCTACTAAACCTGGAGCCAAAATTATATCGGCACAAGAAGAATTAGATAGAATCGTAGAAACTTGCACTATTGTCAGAAATGCATACTCCAGTATAATCCTATCGATAGATACTTTTAGAGCTACTGTGGTGGAAACACTTTTCAATGAAATCGGAGGATTTATCGTAAATGATATTTCAGGTGGAGACTTTGATGAAACTATGTTCGACACCGTTGCCAAACTAAAGCTTCCTTACATTATAAACCATACTTCTGGGACTCCAGAAAATATGCAAAATAATACAAACTACACTAATGTAGTAATGGATATTGTTAGAACCCTGCAACGTAAATACCATATACTTACTAGCATTGGAGTTAACGACGTTATAATAGATCCTGGATTCGGATTTGGCAAGACTCTTTCGCAAAACTTTATTATACTCAAAAATCTTGAAAAACTTATGCTTATAGATGCTCCCATCCTTGTGGGGATATCTCGAAAATCAATGATACAGAAACTGTTGGAGACTAATGTTGACAATGCTCTTAACGGCACAAGCGTGGCTCATATGCTTGCCTTGCAAAATGGAGCAAATATACTGAGGGTGCATGATGTGACGGAGGCCGTCCAATGTGTGAGGATGTTTAATTACTTAAATAGTATAGACTGATGATACCAATGTTCCTTGAACTCCGGTTTTTAGACCTTGTAGATATTATGCTCGTGGCTATTCTTCTGTTTGAATTATATTATATTCTCAGGGGGACTATAGCCCTTAATATCGTTGCTGGGCTGGTTGTAGTGTACTTTACTTGGCTACTAGTAAAAGTGCTCAACATGGAGTTGCTTTCAAGTATTATCGGGCAATTTATAGGGGTAGGCTTTCTTGCCCTAATTGTCGTATTTCAGCCCGAAATACGACGTTTCCTTTTGCTATTGGGTACTAACACCAGAATTAAAGAGATATTTAGCTTCGGATTCCTTAAAGACTTCGAAGAAAAAGACGAAAATGGAGTGATGAACAATTACTTCCGTCAGATAATATCTGCGTGTATGACCATGAAACGAACCAATACAGGTGCCTTGATGGTGTTTAAAAGACATAACGACCTGTCTAAATACACCGCCACAGGACAAGCCCTTAATGCAGAATTGTCCGACAGGCTCCTACAAACAATATTCTTTAAAAATAGCCCACTGCACGACGGAGCAACAATAATAGAAGGAACCAAAATAAAAGCAGCTCAATGCATTTTGCCACTTACCAACAAAAAAATAAGCAAAGATAAGGGCTTCAGACATAGGGCAGCAGTCGGCATTTCCGAAGTTACGGACGCACTGGTGATTATTATTTCTGAGGAGACAGGTCAAATCACATATACAATAGGCGGAGAATTACATAGCGACATTAGTGATTCAGAGTTATTTAATACTCTTCAAAAACATTTAGATTTATGAGTAAATTTGAAAATAATAAAGTTTGCAAACTTTTTAATATCAAATACCCGATCATACAAGGAGGAATGGTTTGGTGTAGTGGCTGGCGGCTGGCTAGTGCTGTGAGTAACAATGGTGGACTAGGTCTCTTGGGTTGTGGATCTATGCATCCTGAAACCTTAGAGGAGCATATTCATAAAATGAAAAAGGCAAGCGATAAACCTTGGGGAGTGAACTTGCCCTTACTATACCCTGAGATGGATGAGGCTGTAGACATAATTATAAAAAATGGAGTGAAAATAATATTTACATCTGCAGGAAGCCCTAAAAAATGGACTCCGATATTCAAGGAGAACGGATGTACTGTGGTGCACGTGGTGTCTAGCTCTCTGTTTGCTCAGAAAAGTCAGGACGCTGGTGTTGATGCTGTAGTTGCCGAAGGTTTTGAAGCTGGTGGGCATAACGGTCGCGAAGAAAGTACAAGCCTAACGCTTATACCACAGGTAGTCGATAAAGTTAGTATACCTGTTATTGCTGCAGGTGGAATCGCATCGGGCGAGTCAATCGTTGCAGCAATGGCACTAGGGGCAAAAGGCGTGCAGGTAGGCTCACTATTTGCTGCCAGCAAAGAATCGTCGGCACATGAGAATTTTAAAAATATGCTTGTAGAACTCAAAGAGGGCGACACCATGCTCTCGCTCAAAAAGCACGTGCCCGTGCGTCTAATAAAAAATGCGTTCTTCGACAAACTAAAGAAAGCCGAAGACCGTGGCGCAACAAAAGAAGAACTAGTAGAAATATTAGGTAAAGGACGCGCAAAAAAAGGGATGTTCGAGGGAGACATGACTGAAGGCGAACTCGAAATTGGACAAGTTGCCAGTTCTTTCAATAAAATAAAATCGGTAGACGAGATCTTTGCAGACCTGCTAAGAGGTATCGATATAGGTCTGAATAGGCTACGTGATGATACTACTGTGAGTTAGAAAAGAGTTAGAGCCAGGCAATAAAGTCCAATATCTGTGTTAATAATGCTACCCCTCGGGGCTTGAGGGCGAACACATAGGTTCACCCCTACTCAAACTCTCGACATAATGGACAGATTCTAAATAGGTTGAAATAACACAGGTAACGTCTGAAATCTAAAAACTTTTTATACCAGAGTATGCACTAGCTCACCTGCTATGTGCTCCAATATCTTTTTCTTGAAGATGTAGCTCTAGTTTTATACGCAATGCATTGCGTATAAAACTTACTGTAGCGGAGCTACGCTTCGTTTCCCAAAAACCTTGTTTATCGGGCTTTGATACCCTTGCTTCGGCTCTCTAATGCATGATCTGGGTGCAACTTCCTGCGTACAACCAACATCCTTCCTTCTATAAGGATTTACGAGCTTTCTGGATGCAATAAGATTACTTACTGCTATTCTTCTATTTCCGAAATTTTTATCGACCATGCTAAATTGCAAGGCAATTTAGATCTTAGGTTTTGAGGAACAAGAATCTCAATTCCATCATTATTATTTTTCCATTTTAGTGTTCCGCTTGCTCCCAATAGGCTCACCTTTGCGTTTTTCGCAGCTTTGATACCTTTCACCGTAAACGACGTTGGCAGTCCAGAGTTTTCTTCTTCCTCCAGATATATTGCATACACTGTTTTTGTGTTTTTTTTGCGCGTCAAACAGATGTTGTCACTTTTATAAGGAGCAATGGCACGAGTGCTGTAAATGGCTTCGCCGTTTACAGCTATCCATTTACCCATTTCTTTCAACAGCGTGTAAGCACCTTCGTCCCAACTTCCGTCCGGTCCAGGAGCTATGTTATACAATAAGTTACCACCTTTGGCAACTATGTCGACCAACATGTGTATAGCTTTCTTTGGCTCCATGTATTTGGCATCGGGCACCCACGACCAGCCACCACCTGCAATGATACAAGATTCCCATGGGTAGGGGAGTTGCTTTTCTGGGACAGTGTTTTCTGGTGTTAAGTAGTTTTGGTTAGGACCTTTGACAGCACGATCTACGACTATCAATCCAGGTTGCTTTACTCTTGCCTTGGCAGCTATTTCGTCCATTCTAATATCCTGATTGACAATGCGATTCTTCACAAAGCCTCCAGGAGTCTTTTCGCTTCTTCTGGCATAGGCATCCTTTAGTAAGCTATCTGGTTTTTTACTAACCCAACCACCATCGAGCCAAAGTATGTCTATCTTTCCATAGTCACTCATAAGCTCCATTATCTGATTTTGAGTGAATTCAACGAATTTTTCCCATTTCTCTGGATGTTCCACAGGGTCGTAGTTTACGTTCCTGTCGAATGGTGGGAATTTAGGATCCCAATAATTCTCATTGCTCCAATCTGGCTTAGAGAAATATGCTCCTGCCCATAATCCTTCGCCACGAAAAGCATCGAACACTTCTTTTGCAATGTTTGCTTTTTTATTTACATTAAAAGGGCATGCATCGTCAGTCGTTTTATAATCTGTATATTTACTGTCCCACATACAAAAACCATCATGGTGCTTTGTGGTGAAAACCACATATTTCATTCCTGCGCCAGCGGCTGCTTTCGCCCATTTGTCAGGAGCGAAATTAGTTGGATTGAAGGTTAACTTCAAATTCTCGTACTCTTTTTTGTAGGTGAAGTAGTCAGAAGGATTGCTTCCTTTTTTCCTCTCGCACCACCCGTAATCTTCTGGGCATATAGACCATGACTCAACGACTCCCCACTGGCTGTATGCTCCCCAATGCATAAGCAAGCCGAATTTTAAATCTTGCCAATCTTCTAGTTTGTCTAGTACTTTCTGATCGCTTGGCCAGACATAATCGGTAACTTCATGTGCATACTGTGCCGACCCCGACAAAGATATTAACAAAGGGATGATAAATAATAATTTTCTCATGTATTTGTGTTTTTTGCTGTTAACTACTAGCCAACAACTTAGCTAGTCTTATTATTTTGCTACATTAACTGTATCTTGAACAACTTTATATATCTTTAGATCATACACCAAGGTCGAAAACCCGTAATAGGAAACGCCTCCTGAAGAGCTACTCTTGTTGTCTGGTCCTAGCCCATATTGCGATGGAACTATTATCTCTGCTTCGGCATTGCCTTCACTAAGCATCTGTGTAATGCCTCTATAGAGACCTGGATTTGCAGTGTAAGACCTACTGGAGTAGGCTGATTTATTGAAGGTAGAATAGACAGGAATGATAATCTCGGGGTTTAACTGATAGTAGTCGGTAGAGTACATCCACGTTAATGAGCCAGTATCGCCAACGGAATATATATTCATGTATAGGTACACGCGGTCATAATCCTTTATTGTGTCGCCAAACCCTTTTAAGGAATCCTCCTGAATAAAATAGATACCACTGTCTGGCTCGGCAGTTATTTTTCGGATATCGAGAAACGCCTGCAACTTCTCCTGCTCGTCGGCATCTTTTTCTGCATAAGTAACGGTATCCTTACATGAGTAAACCATACTAGCAAGTATCATTACTGAAAAAAGCGTAACAATTATATTATTCTTTATCATATATTTATAATTGTGCAACAAGCTGTAAGTTTTAGACTTATTGCCGATTTAACCATTCTTCTGTTTACAAGGCAGTTATCATAACTAGATGTGTTATTATCTACACCTCAATAACTACCGAACTCTAACTAACAAACGCAAAGATAACAAGTTTTAGTCTAACTGCTAAAAATATTTTGCATCTACCAATCGGCGTTTATTTTGTGTAGCTCGTTTTTATAGTTTGGTATTTCTTTTAGAAAACGGGTTAGTACTTTTTCTGGGGGGTGGTATTGTTTTGCACCAGCGGCGTTTTTATGTCCACCACCATTGTATAATTTAGAAGCAATACCATTTACTGCGAAATCGCCTTTGGAACGCAATGATATTTTCGTCTGTCCCTCTTGTTGCTCTGTAAACAATGCTGACATTTTTATTCCTCTTACAGCAAGAGGGTAATTTACAATACCTTCCAAATCTCCTGGTTCGAACTCAAATTTACTTAGCTCTTCGTAGGTAAGACAAATATAGGCAGTCCTCAGTTCTTCTATAATCACAAGCTTTTCGTTAAGACAGAAGCCTCTCAACCTGAGCGAAGACAGTTTCTCTTGATGGAAAAGATTCTCTATAACCTTCTGATGATTAATACCTTTTTCTATCAGGCTCCCTGCCACTTTATATGGCATCGACGAGTTTATTCCATGGCTAAAGTTTCCCGTATCGGTCAGCAAGCCTGCGTAAAGACTTTCGGCGATGTTCGTGCTCAAATATCCAGATAAACCAATATTTATCAGCAATTTATAGATAACGGCACATGTGGCACATTCTCCTGGTTCTATAAGGCTTTCGGTCCATTGTGTGTCGGAAATAGGATGATGGTCAATAGCGATAGTTTTCCCTTCGTATGCTTCTATTAGAGATCGCAACTTCCCAGCTCTAGTCACATCGTTAAAGTCAGTTACTACGAGCAAGTCTGCTTTTGAAATACTTTCTTCTATACTATTAGCATCCTCCTCCTTATCGTAGCACAAGGCTTGTATGCCTTCAGCAAGCCAGATTAAATAAGCTGGAGGTGTGTTTGGGATTGCAACAAGACTGTTTTTTCCAATTGCCACGAACAGCTTGCACAAAGCGGTGGATGCGCCTATCCCATCTCCATCAGGATTTACATGGGGGACCACTACAATATTCTCAGCATCTTCAATAAGAGTTTTTATCTTGGTGATATTCTGGTTTCTCTGCATTGGCGTATTTTAATATCCACAAAGATAGGGCTTTTTCTTTCTCCTCATACAACCAACAGCTACAATGTCTAATAAGGTAGCTTTACAAAGGCAGAAACCACCTCAATACAAGAATAAAAGAACAGTGCCATAAGCGTAGCGCATAGAGCAATTAATGCTAGTCCATAATGTTGGGAGTCTGAATTATAAAGTTAAATGTCACGGCTTGTCGTTTCAGCTATTGAGAATTTAAGTAGGGGCGAACTTATGTGTTCGTTCCTAAAGCCCCAAAAGGTAGGCATTATTAATGTAGATGTTAGATTTTATAGACAGACTCTAAATATGTGTGACTTTTGTATATTATATATCGAAGAATTTAGCTACCTTTGCCGTGTTTTTTTATGAATGGAACAATATAATAAAAGATAATATACAATGCAAAACAAGGGTATAATAACCACTATTGCGATTTTTGTCGCTGTTGTCTGCATCTTCCAACTTACCTTTACCTTTGTTGGTAGAAAGTGGGACAAGGCTGCCGACGAATACGCATCGGCTAGAGCTGATTTAGAATCCGACAGAGCTCTAAAGTCTTCAACATTCTCAAGGGCAAGAAGTAATTTCTTGGACTCAGTTAACAACACGGAGGTTTTGAACCTGGGCATTGCCAAGTATACCTTGAACGAAGTGCGCCAAAATGAGCTGAACCTAGGACTAGACCTCAAAGGAGGTATGAATGTCGTTCTGGAGGTGTCCGTAGCAGACTTGATTAGAGCGTATGCTGCAAATCCTAATGACCCAGTATTTCTGACGGCCTTGGATGCTGCAATAAAAGAATCGAGAAACAGTCAGGAAGATCTCTTCTCTCTTTTCGTAAACACATATTTAGAGCAGAATCCAGGAAGTACCCTAGTGCCAGTATTTGCCTCTTACGAGATGAAAGATAAAATTACAAATTCAATGTCCAACAAAGAGGTTGAAAAGGTAATAGGCGACGAAATTAACGATGCCCTAAACAACTCTTTCAATGTACTAAGAGAGCGTATCGATAAGTTTGGAGTAAGCCAGCCAAATATTCAGAAAATGCAGACTCCAGGTCAAATCATGGTAGAGTTGCCAGGTGTTACAGAGCCAGAGCGCGTTAGAAACCTCTTGCAAGGAGCTGCTAACCTAGAATTCTGGCCAGTATATAAAGTTAGCGAATTGATAAATCCGCTTTCTCAAGCAAACCTTGCCATAAAAGATAAAAAAGACCTAGCCAAAGAATTAGACACCACTTCGTCATCTCAAATAGCAGAACTAGATTCAGATAAAGACACGTCGGAACTAGCCTCGTTAGACTCTTTGTTTGGAGAAGAAGGCAAAAACGATTCGATGACTATGGCTCTATTTGAGGAGCAGTCGCCACTTTTTGCCAAATTGCAAATTAGCCAAGGCGAAACCCCGATACTCGGCTATACTAGAAAGCAAGACACTGCAATAGTAAATGAATATCTGAATTACCCCGAAGTAAAAGATATTTTTGCAGGTCTGCGCTCTGAAGTTAGATTTGCATGGCAACAAATAAAAGGGAATGAAGGCACGGAAGAGTTCTACGGCCTCTATGCACTGAAAGTAGAAACTCGTGATGGCAAAGCCCCTTTGTCGGGCAATGTTATAACCGACGCCAGAGCTGGTACAGACCCTCTGTCAGGACAACCCGAAGTGAGCATGCAAATGAACTCCGAGGGAGCAGCCACATGGGCGCGACTTACCAGAGAGAATAGAGACAACTTCATTGCAATCGTCCTTGATGGAGAAGTGAAAAGTGCTCCCGTGATACAAAACGAAATATCCATGGGACGATCTAGCATCTCAGGGAATTTTACCGTTTCAGAGACTAAAGACCTTGCCAACATATTGAAATCGGGGAAAATGCCAGCCAGAGCAAGAGTTGTACAAGAGCAAGTTGTCGGACCTTCCCTAGGAAAAGAAGCTATACAAAGCGGTATGCTTTCTTTCCTAATAGCATTTGGACTAGTACTGCTATACATGTTGTTTTTCTACGGAATAAACGCTGGCAGTGTCGCAGACATCGCACTGATTATAAACATGCTTTTCGTATTTGGAGTTCTAGCCTCCTTAGGAGCAGTGCTAACCTTGCCAGGTATTGCTGGTATCGTTCTGACCATGGGTATGGCCGTTGACGCCAATGTGCTGATATTTGAACGAATACAAGAAGAAATACTGAGTGGGAAAGGTGTGAAACTTGCAATAAAAGAAGGATATAGGAATGCAATGTCTGCAATTCTCGACGGAAACATAACCACCTTTCTCACAGGAGCCGTACTTTACTTCTTCGGAACTGGTCCAATCAAAGGATTTGCAACAACCCTAATGATTGGTATTGTAACATCTCTTTTTTGCTCCATATTTATCTCTCGCCTGCTTTTTGAAAGACAGCTCAAAAAGAACAGAGAAAATATTAAATTCACAACTGCTAAAACAGCAAATTGGCTCAGAAGTACAAACATCGATTTCATAAAGAAACGCAAAGTAACCTATTGGATCTCGGGGATAATGATTGTTATCAGTATACTGTCAATCGCCTTCCGCGGGCTGGATTATGGTATAGACTTTAAAGGAGGGCGTACATTCGTATTCCAATTTGAAGACGATGTGAAGATTGAAGATATCAAACTTGCCTTAAATAGTAAATTCGGAGTAACGCCAGATGTAAAAACCTATGGTGACGCAAAAGGCGTTATTGTTACTACGGACTATAAAATAGACGAAGGCGAAACGGCAGAGGAAAACGAAAAAATTGATACCGAAGTCGAAAGTCTATTATACCTTAGCCTTAAAGACTTTGTTAAAGAAGATCTCGATAAACCAGAATTCCTTGAAAAATATAGGATAAGATCTGAAAAAGTGGGGCCAACCGTTTCTAAAGATATTAAAAATGGAGCAGTAATATCCATATCCATAGCCCTGTTGTTAGTATTTGCATACATAGTTGTAAGGTTCCTTAATTGGCAGTATGGAATTGGAGCAATTGCTGCCCTAGCTCATGATGCAATAATAGTACTTGGAGTATTCTCATTGTTCCATGGCATCTTGCCATTCTCGCTAAACGTAGACCAGTCGTTTATTGCAGCAATACTTACAGTACTAGGATATTCTATTAACGACACAGTTATTGTCTTTGACAGGGCTAGAGAGAATATCAAGCTACATCCAAAGATGAAATATAGCGCATTGTTTAACATGTCTATAAACTCTACTTTGCGACGTACCTTCAGTACATCATTCAGTACTTTAATTGTACTTTTTGCCATCTGTATTTTTGGTGGAACTTCTGTTCGAGGATTTATTTTTGCCTTGATTGTCGGGATCCTTGTGGGTACATATTCCTCAATATTTGTGTCTACCCCTGTAGCGTTTGACACACTGAGAAAAAGTAATAAGAGCTAGAAGCAAAAATAGGATAAAACATCAAGAAGGGCTCCTCATAAGGGAGCTCTTCTTGATACTGAGCCTTGCTGCATGCTAGGGGCTTTGTTAATAATCTGATATTTATCCCAGATTATACATTGAAACGCCGTGGAGAGTGCTTCAAACCCGATAAAACAAGGATTTTGGTGAATGAAGCAGCACTGCGGTGAGCGAGACAAAAGCTAGCAAAGCCTTTGTTTTGAAGAGATTGAAGCGCGTAGCGGGTGAACTCATGCATATTCTGGGTTTATGTTAGAGCTTATATTCGACAAGGCAGAAACATAGCCTTCGCCCCACGAGGTCATTATATGTAAATAAGGAACAAAAGATAAACGCATGAAACGAGCCACTAGGTTAAACTCTCACACTGGAGCGTGATAAAATTGGCGAGATGCATGTGGCAACTAAAAAACAATTGTAAACAAATGAAGCAGCATGGCGGTAGGCTTTAAGCTTTCCGACACGCAGGCGAATGATTAACCTCGCAAAAGCCAAAAGCCAAAAGCCAAAAGCCTATTGCAGAATTTTAAACACATGAAACGTGATGACAGCTTTGCAGGACTAGATAAGAAAGAACAAAAGAAGGAAGCAATACTGAAGATTGCTCAGGATGTGTTTAGCAAAAACGGATATAGAAAAACGACTATTGACGAAATAGCAACAGCTACAAAAAAAGGGAAAAGCTCTTTATATTATTATTTCAGTAGTAAAGAAGAACTGTTCAACGAAGTGATTTTGTGGGAGGTGGAACTTCTGAAAAATGAACTTACCAGGGTAATCAATAGAAATATTACTCCTGTGGAGAAACTTAGAGAATATATCATTACTAAGCTGATGACTTTTAGAAGCCTGTCTAACCTCTATAATACACTTGGCAAGGATGAGCCAGCGAAAGAATTTATTGATCAAATTATGGGGAAATACTACAAGGAAGAGATAAGGATGATTAAGAGAATACTCATTGAAGGGGTGCGGCAAGGGGAATTTGAGGTGTATGATTTTTCTCTTGCTGCAACGGGGATAACAACAGCCATAAAAGGTCTGGAAATACCCTTGTCTGCAGGTAGTTATGGTCATGCGAACCTGAGCGAGAGCGTAGACAATATTATCAAAATTATTTGCTACGGCATAGTTAAAAGACAATAATTAGTGCCTGTCCATAATGCTAGGAGTCTGAGGTCGGGAGTCTGAACTATAAACCCCAATATCTGTAGAGCTTGATGTTTGTGCGCCGTGTATGGTCAATATATAGGTGGCGAATTGTCGAAGTTGGGAAACAGAACAGGAGGTGGAGAACGAAGCATAGCACCATGCTGCGGTGAGTTAAACAAAATCAGCGAAGCGCTTGTTTTGAAGAGATTGGAGCATGTAGCAGGTGAGCTAATGTATATTCGGAGGTAAATCAAGTTTTAAAAAATAAGTATTATATTTGCAGAAACTCAAGTAATAAAATGGAAACACTTAATGGCATCGTAACTCAGGTGATTCAAGTATCACCAATAATGAAAGTTTTTAGAATTGCTCCTGAAGGATGGGAGTTACCAGATTTTTCCCCAGGTCAGTTTGTAGCATTGGGCTTGCCGTCGTCGGCAGGGCGTTGTGGCGAGGCTCAAGCAGAGATGGACACATATGCCGAAGAAAAAATAATCAAGAGAGCATACTCTATAGCCTCTTCCTCTCAAACTAAGGAGTATCTGGAGTTTTATATTACCTTAGTGCACTCTGGGGCTTTAACTCCTCGCTTGTTTAACCTGCAACTTGGTGATCGTATCTTTGTTGGACAGAAATTTGTAGGGATGTTCACCCTAAGCCAAGTACCTGAGGACAAAAATGTTGTGCTGATAGCCACTGGCACAGGAGTTGCGCCATATTTGAGCATGCTCAGGACCGACGCCTTACACAGAAAAGGAAATATATCCGTTATTCACGGCGCTGCAAATAGCTGGGACCTTGGGTATTCGTCTGAACTTCAGCTATTACAAACTCTTTCAAATAAATTTTATTATCTTCCAACAATTACAGAAGCAGGCAGAGAAAAAACTCAATGGAATGGTTCTACTAAATTCATCCAAGACATGATTGCAGATGGTGATATAGAGAAATTTACGGGCTCAAAAATAGACCCAGCCACCACACACGTTTTTCTGTGTGGGAATCCGAAAATGATTGCAGCTGTCACAGAAAATCTTGAGAAAAAAGGACTTACAGAATGGAGCAGAAAAACGCCAGAAGGGCAGATTCACATTGAAAAGTTCTAATCCTAAAAAGAATATATTCCAAAAGAAGCAGGTACAGAATACCTGCTTCTTTCGTATCAACTCAAAAACATTCTTCATTTATGCGTTGTGCAAAATTAGCTCAATCCCTTTTATGCCTCCTCTCTCTCCTGTTTATCAGTTTTTCACAGGTCGGAGCGCAGTCTCTTGCCAGTCTTGACAACAACAATATTCTTAGGTCTAGTATGGTGGCATACAAAATCATTGAAACGAAAAGTGGAGAAACCAAATACAATAAAAACGAAAAAATTGCACTTGCTCCTGCATCGGTATGCAAACTAATAACATCAGCTACTGCTATAGAGCTATTGGGCGAGCATTATACTTTTAAAACACAATTTGGGATAGACGGAGAAATTAACAACGAGCAGAGAGTCCTTGTTGGCAACCTTATCATAAAAGGAGGTGGCGACCCTACGCTAGGCTCCGAGCACTTTGGTAGTTGCTCTCTGGAGTCTCTGCTAGATTCAATCTATCAAAGCCTCAAGAAACTTGACATAAACACCATAGCTGGCAATGTGCTTGTGGACTTGTCTATCTACGACAAGATGGCAATACCTTCAAAATGGACGTGGGAGGACATCGGCAACTACTATGGCGCAGGAAGCTTTGCATTGTCGGTCTGCGAAAACACCTATCGAGTATGCTTGCAATCGCCATCTAAAGCAGGCAGTGAGACTAAAATATTGAGTGTAGAACCTAGTGTCCTTGACATAAACGATTTTGAAAATAATGTTGTTGCATCGGATGGAAACAGTGATAATGCCTATATCTTTGGATCTTACCTTTCGAGCAAAAGAGAAATATTTGGAACAATTCCAAAAGGGAGGAACAACTTCTGCATAAAAGGGTCCATAGGCAATCCTCCCATATTCTTTGCAGAGCAAGTAAAACACTACCTCCAAAACAAAGGAATAGACATACTCGGAAAGCCGAAGTCCGCAGACTCAACGCTAATAATCGGCAAACATATATACACACATGTGTCGCCAAACTTGGCAAGAATTATTAAAGAACTGAACCACACTAGCTCTAATCTTATAGCAGAGCATTTAGTAAAACAGATTGCATACGAAAAGGTGGGGCTTGGAAGTACTAACGTAGGCATCGAATTAATAATGAAACACTGGAACGACAAGGGTTTAGACACAGAGCAACTAACGATGATAGACGGTAGTGGATTATCACGATTTAATGCCATTACGACTGATTTTTTTGTGGCTCTACTGCAATATATGCACAATAATTCGGAACACAGTGAGGTCTTTAAAATGTCTCTTCCAGACGGTCAGAAGCTTGGTTTTACCAATACTCCCAAGGGACATATTACAGCAAAAAGCGGAACACTAAGTGGGGTGCGTTGCTATGGAGGGTATTACAAATCTACGGCAGGCACAACATATACATTTACCTTCTTAGTAAATAATTTCAAATGCTCTCCTGCAACAATACGACGAGAAATAGAAAAATCTCTAAAAACCGTCAAATAACACAGCCACGTCTGGATTCGTTACTAATGACGAATGCTTCCTGAGCTATTTCGGTTCCAATGTAGTTTTTTGCCAAAGCCAAGCCTGTTGTCTGTCATCTTCAAGCTGTTTATTTCGGCTGTCCAAATATGTAGCTTGGCGACATTTGAAATGGGGTAGTGCTTAGTATATGTCTTCTTGGCTACTTTATACTCCTCTCCTTCAGGGCGAAACGCCCTTGCCTCTATTTGTACGCCCTGCACCTTACCTACCATTGTGGTTTCAAGGACGATGCCTATTGCTACACTTTCGTTTGCTGTCATTTCTTGTCCGTGTCTAGTACCTTCGGGGTCACTAGTGAAAATCAACCTCATGTTTTTTTCGTCAAAAACATAAAAACAATGAGCAAGCCATGCTCCCTTGTCGCTTTTGGTGCATAATGTAAGCACATTATGCTCCTTTAGGAAAGTTGATATCTTTTCGTCGCACTTAAGCATTGAGCATGTTTTTTATTGTTGATACTAAATCAGCATTGTTAGTCTGTATTTGTTCTCCGCTGTGCATGTTTTTGATAATGATAGAGTTCTGCGATATTTCATCCTCGCCAATTATCGCTACAATAGGCACATTGTTATTGTTTGCCCAAGACATCTGCTTTTTCATTTTTGCCGAGTCGGGGAAAATTTCTGCTCGTATACCATCATTCCTCAATGATTCGAGCAGTGGAATAGCATAGTTTTGTTCTTGTTCGCCAAAGTTAACAAACAGTACTTCTGTGCCGACACTTGTCTTTTTCGGAAAACCATCGATGTGTTCAAGTACATCATAAATCCTGTCGGCACCGAAGGAAACACCGACTCCCGATACATTATCCATGCCAAAGATAGCTGTGAGATTATCGTAGCGACCACCTCCACATATACTACCTATTTGCATGTCGTCAGATTTTACTTCGATAATTGTGCCAGTGTAATAATTAAGACCGCGAGCAAGAGACAAGTCGAGCTCTATGTTGCAAGTTATGTGATATTTACGACATAAAGCGAACAGTTCTGCAAGCTCTGCGACGCCTGTCTCTGCAAGTTCATTGCCTTTGAATATAGACTTTAAACTATCCAGTTTTTCAACATTATTACCACTCAGGTATAGAATAGGTTCTAGCTTGCTAAGTTCTTCCGTGCTAAGTCCTTTATTGCTCAACTCGGCACTTACATTTTCCCACCCGATTTTATCAAGCTTGTCTATAGCAACAGTAATATCTGTCAGCAGTTCCGGGTGATTTATATATTTGCTGATAGCAGATAGGAGTTTGCGGTTGTTGAGTTTTATAGTAATGTTTAGTTTTAGTTTTTTGAAAACTCTATCTATTATTCTCAACAATTCTGCTTCGTTTATTAATGAGTTGCTGCCAACGATGTCGGCATCGCATTGGTAGAACTCTCTGTACCGCCCTTTTTGGGGTCTGTCAGCACGCCAAACTGGCTGTATCTGAAAGCGTTTGAAAGGGAATGTTATTTCGCTTTGATGATTTACAACATATCGAGCAAAAGGCACTGTTAGGTCGTATCTCAAGCCTTTCTCCGAAATTTTTGTTAGAAGTTGGTTGGATGACGTATTAAGCATTTCATTGCCGTCTACTTTAGACAAAAAATCGCCCGAGTTTATAATCTTAAATAAAAGCTTGTCGCCTTCGTCTCCGTATTTCCCCATCAGAGTAGACAGGTTCTCCATTGCTGGGGTATAAATTTCACTGTATCCGTAAATGTGATAAATCTCCCTTATTGTGTCGAAGATATAATTACGCTTTGCCATTTCAGTGGGACTGAAATCTCTTGTCCCTTTGGGTGTGCCAACTTTTTTTGCCATAAAAATCAAATTAATACGCAAACTTAAATAAAAAAAATTATACGCTCTCTTGCAAGTGATAAAAACAATTAGTTGTCGATGTTTTGAATGCTAGTGTTAGATTCTTAACGACGTGCCATTATGTCACCTTTATGTCAAGTGGCAAGTTTTTTGCTTACTTTTGCATTGCGTTCAGATTATGCATTGGAACACCGTAGAGAGTGCTTCAAGCTCGATTAAAACAGGGGTCTTGGTGAGTGTCGCGTAGCGCGCAATGTATTGCGTCTAAAACTAAAATAGTACCTGTGTTTTGAGAAGATTGTCGTACGTAGTAGGTGAGCAATACGTGCCCTGGGTTAAGAATAAAAAATCGACTGCTGGTCGCAAGCCCTTGGTTAACTAGTTATCAATAAAATTATAAATACGAGGAACAGTTGATTGTTGTCAGTTGTTAGTAAAATATTTAAACAGATGAAATCTTCATGCAGTAGGCTATAGGCTGTAAGCCTAACTACACACAGGAGGATGATTAATAAACCAGCAAAAGCATAAAGCTTAAAGCTTACAGCTTATTGCAGTATTTTAAACAGATGAAAGAAGAAAACAACAAGAATGAGGAGTTAAATGCGGAGGAATTATCTTCCGAGCAGAAGGTGAATGATGCTGACAATCAGGAATCTGAAGAACTGAATGGTCGGAAGGGTAGTGATTCAGACGAGAATGTGTCGGAAGAAGATAAAGAAGATGAGTCTAAAGTTTGGTATGACAAATGGGTGAGACTTCAGGCGGAGTTCGATAACTACAGAAGACGTACCAGCAAAGAACGAATGGACTTGATAAAAACTGCTGGCGAAGGTATCTTCAAAGATATGATTCCCATGATAGACGATTTGCATCGAGGTTTAGAGCTTGCCAAGAAGTCTGACAACATAAACTCTGTTGTAGAAGGGATGGAGTTGATAAATAGTAAATTCGTATCGTTTTTAGATAAAAATAACGTAAAAGAAATAGACGCCCTCCATCAAGACTTTGACACAGACTTGCATGATGCAGTGACAAAAATTCCTGCACCATCGGAAGACTTAAAGGGCAAGGTTGTTGACGTCATACAACGAGGCTATACCTTGGGAGATAAGGTAATAAGATTTTCTAAAGTTGTGATTGGCGAATAAAAAAGACAAAAAGTACAAATATGTCAAAAAGAGATTATTATGAAGTCCTAGGTGTAAGCAAAGATGCTAGTACTGACGAACTGAAAAAGGCTTACAGAAAGTTAGCTATAAAATATCATCCCGATAAAAACCCAGGCGACAAGGAAGCGGAGCTTAAGTTTAAAGAAGCTGCCGAGGCCTATGATGTGCTAAGTACACCAGAGAAAAAACAGCGTTACGACCAGTTTGGACATTCAGGAATGGGTGGTCAGAGTGGTGGTTTTGGCGGTGGTTTCGGTGGAGGAGGGATGGATATGGACGACATATTCAACATGTTTGGCGACTTGTTTGGAGGCAGGCGAGGGGGTAGCACTCGTGGAGCAAGGCAGTCGCAGGGTTCTGATTTGCGAGTTAGAGTAAAGGTAAACCTCAAGGATGTGCTGAACGGTGTTGAGAAGAAGCTTAAAATACGCAAAAAGGTAAAATGTACAAACTGTGCAGGCTCTGGTGCAAAGGGTTCGAAGACCACTACTTGTAGCACCTGTAACGGACATGGGCAGATAGAAAGAGTTACCCAAACTATTCTCGGAGCCATGCGCACAGCTTCAATATGTCCATCTTGTGGTGGCGATGGCAAAATAATAATAGACAAGTGTACATCTTGTCATGGCGAAGGTGTTGTCCAAGCAGAAGAAATAGTAACAGTGAATATTCCTGCTGGCGTTGGAGAAGGGATGCAGATGAGCATTACTGGCAAAGGGAATGCTGGACGTCATAATGGTATCCCTGGCGACTTGATTGTTGCCATCGAAGAAGAAAAGGATTCAAAATTGGAACGCGATGGTAAAAATGTTATATATCAGCTTAGGATGTCCTTTTTAGACTTAGTGCTTGGAGCTCAAACAGAAATCCCAACTATAGAAGGAGCTGTAAATATCACAGTAGAGGCAGGTACGCAACCAGACAAGATATTGAGACTGAAAGGCAAGGGCCTTCCCGAGGTAAACTCTAGGTCTAAAGCTCGAGGCGACTTATTGATAAGGGTCGTCGGAGTAGTCCCTAAAAAGATCTCAGACAGCGAAAGGGAAGCTCTAGAAAAATTAAAAGAGTCTCCCAGCTTCGAGGTCAGTCCAGACGATACTGGCAAAAGCTTCTTCGACAATCTGAAAGATATGTTTAGCTGAACGTAATATTCTGTGTAAAGTTGCGTTTCTAGTTTATTGATTTATCTCTCAGAGAAGTTGTAAGTTCCTTTTTTGAAAGAAGAAGTTAGTTCGTTTGTTTAAAAGTTTGTACATTTGCGCATTGTGAAAAAAAAGATAAACATATTATTGTTGCTAGTGGTGTCGACCCTAATTTTTGGGTCGTGTAAGAGCAGATACCAAACTGTGCTAGAAAGCACAGACTACGAGTATAAATTCAAAGTTGCTAAAGAGTACTACGACCAAGGAGATTACGCTCGTTCTGGCGAATTGTTTAAAGATGTTCTCAATGCATATCGAGGGACAAGCAAAATGGAAGAAGTGTATTACTATTATGCCTATAGCTGCTTCAATAGGAAAATGTATCTTTTGGCAAATCAGCATTTTAGGATGCTGTTTGTCCAAAACCCACAGAGCCAGTACGCCGAGGAGGCCATGTATCTTGCTGGCTATAGTCTCTATGAATTATCTCCAAGTGTAAGACTAGAACAATCAATAACTCAAGAATGTGTCGATGCAATGGAATTGTTTATTAACGCCTACCCTAATAGCCGGAAGGTCAACGATGCACGCAACATTATTGCGGAGATGCAAGATAAATTGGTGGACAAGTCATATTTGTCAGCCGAGTTGTATTACAACATGGAGAGATATAAGGCATCCGTAATAGCAATAAAAAATTCATTGAAAGAGTACCCAAATACCAAATATAGGGAAAAGATGATGTACATGCTTGTTAAAGCAGCATACCTTTATGCTGATAATAGCGTGCCTGAACAACAAGCGAAAAGGATGTCAATGGCAATGGACGAATACTTTGCCTTTGTCGACGAGTTCCCAAACAGCCAATATCGCAAAGAACTAGATAAATACGAGTCTCGTATGGGCAAATGGGTGCATGTCGATGAAGAGGACCTACAAGACTAAGTGAAAAAGAATAAAACAAAAAAATAATGGACGTTAGAAAAATTAAAGCTGACACTACAACCGTTTCTCGTAATACTTCTGATTTAGAAAAAGGCACAGGGAATATCTATGAGACTATTGCTATTCTTGGGAAACGAGCCGATCAAATAAGCTCAGATATTAAGGAGGAGCTGACACAAAAGTTACAAGACTTTGCAACAGCAACAGACAGCCTTGAAGAGGTCTTTGAGAATAAAGAGCAAATAGAAATATCGAAGTTTTACGAACGTCTACCAAAGCCTGTATTAATAGCTTTTCAGGAGTACATGGACGAGCAGATTTATTATAGAAATACTTCAAAAGACAAAAATTCTGATTTGAATTAATTTATATCATTTGTGCCCATGAGAATAAGAGGCAAAAAGATAATATTAGCAATTACAGGAAGCATAGCAGCGTACAAAGCAGCTGTGCTTTCTCGTTTGTTAATCAAAGAAGGAGCCGAACTCCAAGTGTTGATGACAGACGCTGGGAAGAAGTTTATTTCGCCTGTAACATTGGCTGCAATATCGGGCAAGCCTGTGGAATCAGAGTTTTTTGCCAATGACAATGGCGAGTGGCATTCTCATGTGGAAATGGGACAATGGGCAGATTTGATGCTTATTGCTCCTGCAACAGCAACAACAATATCGAAAATGGCAATGGGTCTTGCCGATAACCTAATTATTGCAACCTATCTCACAAATACCGCTCCTGTTGTGCTCTGCCCCGCAATGGAACCACACATGTATGCTCATCCTTCTACTATTAGCAACATCACAACTTTAAAAAATCATGGTGTCGAAATTATCGAACCAGCAGAAGGCGAAATGGTCAGCGGAGTAATTGGGAAAGGACGCATGCAGGAGCCCGAACATATAGTTGATAGAATCTGTTGCCTGTTGTGTGCTCCTCAAAGGCTTGAAGGAAAGTGTTTTGTAGTAAATGCAGGTGCAACTGTCGAGAAAATTGACCCCGTTAGATTTATCTCCAACTTTTCGTCGGGACAAATGGGATGCGAAATCGCCGATGCATTGGCAAACGAGGGTGCAACAGTCACATTAGTACTCGGCAAAGCGAGTTTTAAGCCGAAATCTGACAAAATAAAAATCATAGATGTATTGTCGGCCGACGAAATGCGTGAAGCTACAATGACCAGTTTTGAAAATGCTTGTGGAGCGATATTCACAGCTGCAGTTGCAGACTATAAAAGCAAGCATATTGCCAAATCAAAAATAAAACGAGACGATTCTGTCTTAAGTATTGAATTATGTCCAAATCCAGACATTGCTGCAGAACTAGGTAAAATCAAAGCAGATAAACTTCTAATAGGCTTTGCTCTAGAAACATCCAAAGGCATAGAAGAAGCGAAAAACAAACTTCAAAAGAAGAATCTAGACCTAATAGTTTTAAATTCTTTGCAAAATAAGGATGCAGGCTTTGATAAAAATACAAATAGAGTTACTTTTATAGACTCAAATTCCAATATTGTAGAGTTTGATACTAAAACAAAGGCAGAAGTGGCAAAAGATATAGTTGAATATGTTTGCAATGTTTTTTCACGACCTACTATTAATGGCTCTTAATATGAAATGAGCCAAAGGAGAACTAGCGTACAATGGGGAATAATTAAATTGGCGAGATACAGTGGCAACTAGACAAAATATAAAAGACATGACTAAATTCGGTAAAATATCACTCTTTGCAGGATGCGTTTTATCATTGTTGGCGTTGTGCTATAGTGTTGGTGCGCAGGAGTTTAGGTGTAGTGTGTCGGTAACAGGCACAGAGGCGATACGAAATGTCGGTCCCGATTTTTTCAGAACTATGCAGAATGACATCAGCGATTTTATAAACAATAGAATTTGGACAAGCGATGTTTTTCAAGCCCAAGAGCAGATTGACTGTAGTATCTATATAATATTGGATCAACAAAATGGCTCAGATGATTTCTCGGGGAGCATAAGAGTCCAATCTAGACGACCAATTTTCAACTCGACATACCAATCGGTATTGCTAAATATAAACGACGAGAATTTTAACGTTAAATATGTGCCAAATACCACTCTGGAATACGACGAGAATGGTAGTAGTCGCGATAATCTTGTCAATATTATTGCATTCTATGCATATATGATACTCGGATATGATTATGATAGTTTTTCGCTGAAAGGAGGTTCGGAGTTTTACCAAAAGGCACGAACCGTTGTGAATAATGCGCAGAGTCTCGGAAAACCAGGCTGGACATCATCTGACAGGAAAAGCCGATATTGGTTTGTGGAAAACCTTACAAATGGATCGTATACGGGCTTTCGAGAAAGCATGTATGAGTATCATCGCTTGGGACTTGATGTTATGGATTCTAAACCCGACGAAGGGCGACAAAAAATAACAGAATCATTGGCAGGCATACAAGACGTTTTTAATACTCGCACTGGGCTGTATTGCATGCAGGTGTTTTTTAGCACAAAAGCCGAAGAACTGGTTAGTATCTACGAGAAATCTTCGGGCGAACAGCAACGAAAGGTATATCAAATATTAACAGAGTGCGACCCTGCAAATGCACGCAAATACGACAAGATTCTCAATAACGCTAATAATTATTAATATTTCAAAGAACAAAAGTGTTACAATCTCTAGAAGTAAATAATTACGCATTAATTGAAAGAACAGAAATTTCTTTTGAGCGTGGGCTTACTGTTATCACAGGAGAAACAGGCGCAGGAAAGTCTATCCTGTTAGGGGCATTGTCTCTAATACTTGGAGAAAGGGCTGACACGTCGGCAATTAGCGACAAATCAAAAAAGTGTGTTGTCGAAGCTTCCTTTAAGCTCGAAAGCTTAAACCTTAAGGCATTTTTTGCCGATAAGGATATTGACTATATGGACATAACAACAATCCGACGAGAAATATCAGCAGAAGGCAAGTCAAGGGCCTTTGTAAATGACACTCCCGTGAATTTAAATTGCTTGAAAGAGCTTGGAGGAAGATTAATAGACTTGCACTCTCAACACCAGAATTTGAATTTGGGCGATTCTGAATTTCAGTTAGCAGTTCTTGATAGTCTGGCAGAAAACCATTCCCTATTAAATACATATAAAGAGAAGTATGTAGTTTATAAAGCTAAGAAAAATGCTTTGGGCAGAATACTCAAGGAGCGTGACAAAAGCCTTGAAAACGAGGGGTATATAAGGTTTCAGTATAATCAACTTGCTCAGATAAAAATTAATAGCTCCGATTTTGAAGAGCTTGAGCAAGAAATGAACATAATGTCTAATGCTGAAGAGATAAAACAAGCATTGGCGGAGGCAAATAATGCTCTTGACAACGAAGACTCTGGAGCTTCAGCATCCTTAAATCTGGCTCTATGTAGGTTGGATAAGCTGGCAGCATATTCTCCCAAATTGTCGGACTTGACAGAACGCATTAATGGAGCGCTGATAGAAGTGCAGGACATAGTCTCCGAAATAGATTCATTGAACAGCAATATCGAATACGACTCTAACGAACTAGACAAATGCAGAGACACAATAGATCTTGTCAATTCTATGTTGCATAAACATAAGGTCGGCAGCATTAGTGAACTGATTGCAATTAGAGAACAGCATCAAAGCTCCTTGAGCCTAATAGAAAATTTCGACTTAGCATTAGACGAAGCTCAGAAAGAGCTAGAAACAGCATCTAAAGACTTGGATAAAATCTCGTCCGAGCTTACAAAAAGCAGGAAATCTAAGGTGAAAGAATTAGAGAAAGTTGTGCTTGATGGGCTCTTTGAGTTGTCTATGCAAAATTCTGTTTTTCAGGTTAATGTGTCAAAAATTGATGGATATACAGAGATGGGGCAGGATGCGGTCAGTTTTTTGTTCTCAGCTAACAGAGGGGTAGCACCTCAAGAAATATCAAAAATAGCATCAGGAGGAGAATTGTCAAGATTTATGCTCTGTATAAAATTGGCAATGAACAAGGAAGGTAGCATACCAACAATTATCTTCGACGAAATAGATACTGGTATTTCTGGAGACGTAGCCCTAAAGATGGGAAAATTAATAAAAGCGCTATCTCAAAAGGTGCAGGTTATAAATATTACTCATCTACCTCAAATAGCTGCCTATTCAGACCATCACTGGTTTGTATTTAAATACCACAAGTCTAGTCAAAATAAAGATTTTTCTGGCATTGAGCAGCTTAATGAAGAGAGGCGAATTGTAGAAATAGCAAAAATGCTTTCGGGCGATCCTCCTTCGGAAGCAGCTAAAGACAATGCAAAGTCGCTATTATCAATGTGTACAATGTAAATTAAATTAATATCCAAATCAATGAAAAAACTATTATTACTACTGTTGCCAGCTGTAATGCTGTGTAGTTCTGCGAGAGCCGACGAAGGTATGTGGTTGTTGCCTCTTATCAAGAAATTGAATATCGACAAAATGCAAGAACTTGGTTGCGAGCTTTCTGCCGAAGATATTTACAACACCAACAACGCAAGCCTGAAAGATGCCATCGTTGCCTTAGACCATGGCTCATGTACTGCCGAGCTTGTATCGAAGAAAGGCTTGCTACTTACAAATCATCATTGTGGATATGGCGAGATACAGGCACATAGCAGTGTAGAGCATGACTATTTGAAAAATGGGTTTTGGGCAAAATCGCTCAAAGAAGAATTGCCAAATCCTGACAAAACTGTTACTTTTCTTATCAGAGTAGAAGATGTGACTGAAAAAATTAACGACGCAATGAGCAATGTTGATAAGGACAAGTATGCTGTCGCTAACCTTGTTAATGATCTTGTTTCCAGTGCAACCGAAAATAACAAATATACCGCCGAGGTAATACCAATGTTCGAGGGCAATCAGTACTTTATGTTTGTCTACATAACATACAAAGACATACGATTGGTGGGAGCTCCACCATCGTCGATAGGGAAATTTGGTGCCGATACCGACAACTGGATGTGGCCTCGTCATACAGGCGACTTTAGTATGTTCAGAATATACACTGCTCCCGATGGCTCGCCTGCTGAATACTCCGAGGACAACATCCCTTACAATGCACCTTATCATTTGCCAATTTCAATAGAAGGAGTTAAAAACGGCGATTACACAATGGTGCTGGGATATCCAGGCTCGACAGACAGATACGCTACTTCCTTCGAGGTAGAAAATACCAGAGACTATATCAACTCGGTACGCGAGGAAGTTAGAGCAAAAAAGCTTGAAATCCTTAGCAAGTATATGAGCACAAGCGATAAAGCACGAATTCAGTACGCATCGAAGTACGCACGAAGTTCTAACTACTATAAATATAGTATTGGACAAAACAAAGGGATTGAAAATTTAGACGTACTAGGAAAGAAAGAAGACCTTGAAAAAAGATTGACAGACTGGATAAATGAATCCTCTGAAAGGAAAGAAAAATACGGAGAAGCCTTAACTCTGATAAAAGATTACTACTCAGATACTGATAAATCGGCAGCGCAAACCTACCTTGCAGAAACATTGCTAAGTGGACCTGAAGCGTTTAGGATGGGACGCTCAATGTCTACCGTTGTCAATATGCTGAAAGCTAGCGAGGAAGGAAGTTCAGAACAGACCAAAGAACTAGCGCAGAAGCAAAAAGATGGACTCCCAGAGATTTTTAAAGACTATGACATGGAGACTGATAAAAAGGTAGCCGTAGAGTTGATGAAAATTTACATGAGTAATGTAAACCCTAAATATTATCCAGAATTTGTAAAATCAATCGCTAAAAAATATAAAGGAAATGTTCAAAAATATTTTGACAAGGCATATGCCAACTCTTTTGTAGTAGACCAAGACAAGGCCAGAGCTTTTCTTGATAATCCGACTGTTAAGGCAGCAAACAAAGATGTATTTATTTCAGTGTCGAAAGATATAACTGATGCATACAGAATGACTCGCGGAGAAGGGCAAGAGCTTATGCTTGCTCGCAACCAGCTCTTGGCAGCGCTTATGGAAATGGATAGCGACAAGAGTTTTTATCCTGATGCCAACAGTACTATGCGATTGACATACGGCACGGTAGGTAGCTATGAGCCTCGCGATGCAGTGGAGTATAAATATTTCACAACCCATAAGGGCTACCTTGAAAAAGAAATTCCTGGCGACACAGAATTTGATGTTAAGCCTCGGATGAAACAACTGTTAATGGATAAAGATTTTGGCAGATATGCTGATGAAAATGGCGATTTGCGTATATGTTTTATCTCAAACAATGATATTACAGGAGGAAACTCAGGAAGCCCTGTTATAAATGGCAAAGGACAACTAGTAGGATTGGCATTCGATGGAAACTGGGAGGCTATGAGTGGAGATATAGCATTCGAACCAGAATTGCAAAGATGTATAAATGTCGACATCCGCTTTGTCCTCTGGATAATAGACAAATATGCTGGAGCTCAGAATATTATCGACGAAATGACAATAATCAATTAATTAGGCTCCGTACATAATGACGCTCTTTATAGGGCTACTGATATTGTTGCTTTATCTGCTTGGTCCTCGCCTAAGGACCAAGCAGATAAAGCATATCATTCCCAAATTAGATATAAACATCGATACTGTCGAAGCTTATATAAACTCCATAGAACGAGCGAAGGATACTAAAGACGACAATCAGGCACGAGTGCTTTGGACTGGTGTAGCAAAGCAAAAAACAGAGTGGGCTCTTTTATATCTACATGGATTTGCAGCCTCGTGGTACGACGGTTTTCCTATTAATGTAAACTTCGTCAGAGGTGCTTGTAACGCTTATTTTGCAAGACTACCTGGGCACGGGCTAAAGGATCCAGACGCAATGCTGGAAATGACACCTCAGAACACTTATGAGGTAGCTAAGGAGGCCTTAGCAATAGCAAGTATGCTGGGTAATAAGGTGCTTATTATGGGCTGTTCTATGGGAGCTACTTTATCGCTCCAGCTAGCGGCAGACTTCCCAAGTATGGTGCACGGACTGATTTTATACTCTCCGAACATTAAGATTAATAACCCTGCAATGTCTTTACTTACAAAACCTTGGGGGCTTAGTGTGCTTAGGCGCATAGATGCAGGGAACTATCACTCTTGGCGTTCTGTACCCAGAGGCGATTATAGAAAATACTGCGATAAGACCTTTAGAAATGAGGCTATTGTGTATTTACAAAAGCTGATTGAGGAAACCATGACCACTACAACCTTTAACAAGGTAGTTTGTCCAGTTTTTATGGGCTATTACTACAAAGATAAACAACATCAAGATACTACTGTTAAGGTAAGTGCAATGCTTGATATGTTCGACAAATTGTCTAGCCCTCTCGATAAGAAAGTTAAAGTAGCCTTTGCAAATGCCAATACTCATATTATCTGCAACTCGATGCGTTCGGGAGCCATTGAAGATGTTTATGAGGCAAGTGCAGATTTTGCCGTGAAGGTGCTTGGTATGGATTTGAATATGAGCAGTATGTCGAAATGGGTCCTTGACTAGACAAAAGTGATATTTTGGAGCTATCGGACTTTTACTTATATTTGCCTTCGTAAAAGTACAATGTGGATAAATTTGTGAATGATTGCGACCACACAAAAAAAATGCTAAAAAGTTTAACTTCATTTTTTTGTAAGTCAATCACAAATATTTAGCACATTGCAAATGTCCTTTTCAAAGGATATTATTGTTTTGTTTAATTTTTAAATTAGTAATATAATGGCTTATTATTTTACAAGTGAATCGGTGTCAGAAGGGCATCCCGATAAAGTGTCAGATCAGATTTCTGACGCTATTCTTGATGAATTGATAGCTTTCGACCCCGACTCGAAAGTGGCAGTAGAAACTCTAGTAACTACAGGACAAGTCGTGCTGGCAGGAGAAGTAAAGTCGAAGACCTATATAGACGTGCAAGAAGTGGCACGCAAAGTCATCAATAACATTGGATATACCAAAGCTGAATACCGTTTCGATGGGGATTCCTGTGGTGTGTTATCGGCGATACATGAGCAGTCAGTAGATATTAATAGGGGGGTAGACCGCGAAAATAAGCTCGAACAAGGAGCTGGTGATCAAGGCATGATGTTTGGATATGCATCAATAGAAACAGATAACTACATGCCCATTTCTTTGGACTTGTCGCACATCCTTCTCGAAGAGCTTGCTGACATACGCCGTCGAGGTAAAGAAATGGCCTACCTTCGTCCCGATTCAAAATCGCAGGTAACTATAGAGTACAACGACGAGCATTCTCCATGCAGGGTACATACCATAGTGGTGTCCACACAACACGACGAGTTTGCCGATGATGCTACGATGTCAAAAAAAATTAAGGAAGATGTGATAAATATCCTAATCCCTCAAGTGAAGGCAAAACTTCCCGAAAGAGTACAAGCTCTTTTTGACGACAATATTATTTATCATGTGAATCCTACAGGCAAGTTTGTCATTGGCGGCCCTCATGGAGATACAGGTCTTACAGGACGTAAAATTATAGTTGATACCTACGGAGGCAAAGGTGCCCATGGAGGAGGGGCATTCTCGGGAAAAGACCCCTCAAAGGTCGACCGTTCTGCTGCTTATGCCACTCGTCATATTGCCAAAAACCTTGTGGCGGCAGGAGTTGCCGACGAAGTACTTGTACAAGTGTCTTATGCCATAGGTGTGGCAGAACCAGTAGGACTTTATATAAACACTTACGGTCGGTCTAATGTCGATATCTCGGATGTTGATATTAGTAAGAAGCTAAGAGCAATTTTCGACTTGCGTCCTGCTGCCATCGAAGAACGCCTAAAACTTCGCAATCCTATATACCTAGAAACAGCTGCTTATGGGCATATGGGGCGTGAGCCAAAGGTAGTAACTAAGTCCTTCGACTCTCCATACTCAGGACGGATAAGCAAAGAGGTAGAGTTGTTTACATGGGAAAAACTCGATTATGTGGACAAACTAAAAGAGGCATTTTTGCTATAAACCCTGAACATACATTTGGAACGCAACTAACGATATTCTGGGATAAAATCTCATCTATTTTGTTGCCCTATAGAATGTTATTGTACTGTCACTTGCTTCAGTTAATTTTGCCGATAGTCGGCATGGGGCTTGTGAAAGTACAATAAGTATTGTCTGTCCTCGGTTGAGGTTTCTTATCTCTTATCTTTGTCTTTATCCTTATCTTTTTGCTTTCTGGGCTTAAAGTACTTTTTGTCCTCGTCGAAAGCCCAATTCTCACGGTATTCCCTATTGCTCTTGATGTCCAGTAACTTAGGGTAATAATAGACAGGTTCAGCCTGTTTGTGTTCGTCAATCAAAGAGCTTGTCGTCCATTCGCCATCCTTGTTCCAGTCTTCTATTATTTTCAGCTTGTATTCGGCAGGTTTCAGATAATCAAAATTAACATCTCCGTCCTCTGTAAGTGCCACAGTTCTAATGATCTTTTCATTGTCGTCGCTACTAACTAACAAGGCCATTGCAGGGTACTGAAACCCCGATACGCTCACAACATAAGAGCCGTAAAAACGTAGTTTCTGAGTAACGAACCTTGTCAGCTCTCTTTTGCAAACCCTGCCGTAGGCATCGGTGGCACATGCCGAGTCCATCTCCAATTCATAGCTCTGCTCCTCCTCCCATAAACCCCCATCAATGCTAAGCTGCAGTTCGCGCTTGCTATTGTTTACAAAGGCTATTTCAAATTCAACTTCCGTTCTTATGCTGTCTTCTACACTGTACAGATGCACCTTGTCATTGTCAAAAAAAACTAGAGGATCCTTGTGCGACACCGAAATTACTGAGTTCAGGTCTAATTCAGAAGTTCTAGATAGCGATAATTTGAAATTTTCGACAGGAGGAATGGAGTCCTTTTTTGTTTGTTCAGCTTTGTCACTCTCTTCATTTAATTCTTCATCTTTCTTGCGCTCTCTTTTTGCGTCGCCCCGTCTCTGTTCTTTGTGCTCGTATTTCATTAGCAGCGTGTCTGTCACTATGCTGTCTTTCAGGTAATCACCTGACCTGTAAGTTAAAGCAAGATATAGGGAATCGAGTTTCATAATACTAGTGTCCAAAATCCATACATCAATACTGTCCTTTTTTTCAGAATACTCTACATATAGCTTAGGTTTATCAAAGTTTAAAATTTCCATTTGAAAGTTTGAGTCTACGGCCTCAGCAAAGTCGAAAAAAAGTTTATTCTCCTTATCTCTCTTGTTTGATTCTAAAAATTGCGACCAGTAATATGCGTCAGATATTAAAAGGTAGGTATTTTCGACATTTATGTGAGAGCTAAGACTGATGGAGTCGCCGTTTTTGACTGTGTCGGTATGAACGAACAGACCCTCGTCGGGTTTTATCGTACCATCGAGCCACCCGAAAGCCTCGCCAGGTTCATAGAGCATGTTGCCATTGTCGTCAGAGCAAACAAATATATAGTAGCTACTGTCGGACGACAAATTATTAGTATAAAAGAAGCCGTCCTTATTGGTCTTTGCTACGAAGTCAGGGATTATCGTATATATGGTGCTATCCACGGTGTCGGTATAAAACATTACTAGTGTATTTTCGACCTCATTAAGGTCTGCCGCATTTTTGACATAGCCTGCACAGCGACCCGTGTCTACTGTCTCGCCAGTAGAAAAGCGAAACCGAAAATTTTCGTAGGGGTTGTTTTCATTATTGTCCAGCAAGGTATTGCCGAAGTCCATAGAGTATGTGACATTGGGGAGTAGCGAGTCGCGAAACTGCACCATTACGCCCTTGCCTCTGCGCTTCACACCTGGCTTACGACTCATTGGTGGGGAAATAACCAAACCATTGCGGATTTTCGAAATGTTTATAAATTCGTCGAAAGAAAAAACAACTTGTTGTTTGTTGTAGGCTTTCTCGTCAAAATTCGGGATGCTCTTCAGTAGGATAGGAGCGATTGTATCTTTTGGCCCACCAGTCGGCATACCCGGATTGGCACAAGAGCTACCAAACCATAGAAAAATATGATATGTCAATATAAGCGCAACACCCGACCGTATTATGTAGTTTTTACTTCGCTCTTTTTTCACTGTGTTATGTTTTTGTATATGTTTCAACTCACAAATATAGCTTATTTGGATGATATAGTGCATTTGTGGTTTAAGGTTGAACCGCTTAGGGTTTATAATCATCCGCTGTGTGCCTACAGCTTACAAGCTACTGCATGGAAGTTTCCATCAACCATCTGTCTTTCAAGCCCGAAGGGGCGTTATTGTCATAGCCCCGAGGCGCACACCTTGTGGGATAATGCGCATATAACGAGACCCTTAGCTCCGAAGGGGTAACATTGTTGGTTGAGGGTTTAAGGTTGAGGTTTTAGGGTTCATCATTAACCATCAATCATTGACCATTGACCAAAAAATGCTAACTTTGTGCTACCTAAAATACACTTATGAGGAAAATTATAATATCATTATTTATACTTCTAACAAGTTGGACTTCGTATTTGCATGGGCAGGAGGTCAAAATAGAATCGGTGCAAGGCAACAAATACCTTGTTCATACGGTATCCTCGGGCGAAACTATGTACTCCATTTCAAAAAAATATGGTGTAAGCGAGTCCTTTCTTAAGAAAAATAATGCTTTTGCCCTGAGAGATGGACTAAAATCAGGAGCAAATCTATATATCCCTTTCAAGCCAGAGTATGAGGCTTTTATAAATGCAAGTGGGCAAGTTCAAAATAAACCCAGAAATACCACAGCAGAATTGCAGAACTCTGGCGCGCAATTCAGCACTGCTATGCAAGGAAAGAAGTATCTTGTTCACACAGCATTTTCGGGCGAAACATTGTATTCACTATCTAAGAAGTACAATGTCAGTAAGTCGGACATAGAAAATATCAATGCTGAGGCATTGCGCAATGGACTAAAGGCTGGTACTAAGTTGTTTATTCCATATGTGGATGGGAGCAATACAAAAAATAAAACAACACAAAACCCTACTAATACTCCTGCATCGCAGGGCTATAGTGCCAGTGTATCTACCAATGGGCAACAACAAGCAAACTTGCAAAAACGCATTGACTTACCACGTAAAATAAACCTGATAATACATACTGTTGCAAGAAAGGAAACCCTTAGTAGCATTTCTCGGCATTACAATATCCCTGTCAACGATATAATAAAGTATAATCCAGACATCAACCCAGCAAAGAAACTTCGACGGAAAACCAAACTGACAATTCCTCAATATACCACACAACAAGAGGACGAGAATTATTTTTATTCTGTCATCAAAAAGCAAGAAACACCATATTCATACTCTAGAATTTATAATATTTCTGTCGATGATATATTCAAATCAAATCCTCACATATCAAGCTCGCGCTTTCCTGTAGGAGAGGTGATTAGAATCCCGAAGAATTTGAGTGCAATGACTCAGAATACTTATTCAATATTAAAAGTTCATACTGTAGAGAGCAAAGAAACCCTGTACAGTATAAGTAGAAAATATAATTGTACTGAAAAACAATTATTGGCAATAAACAAGCATCTGGAAAATGGCGTGAAAGCAGGTGCCATAATATATGTCCCATCAGACTATTCGGGCATGAGTATTGTTAACATTGCTGCCGATAATGCTGACGTAGAGCAGTATATATCGATGGGAGGAGAGGATGCTATCAGCATATCCGACAAAACAGGAACTGAGTTAAATAGCATTATTTGTTTTAATAAACAGCTGCTAGAGCGCTTGACAGACAAGGGGGAGGTGATTTATCTACCAAAAAAAGGAGCATTCCGAAACGATTGCTTTTACAAGCTTGTAGATAAAGATTTACTTTTGGCAGATTGCAGGTCGGCCATGCCCATAAATAGGACAATAAATGTTGCTGTATTCTTGCCTCTTAGTGGAAGCGTTGAAAGGGCAAAAGCAGGAGAACGTTTTTTTAGGTTCTACGACGGTTTCCTCTTGGCTGTAGATAGTCTTGAGAAAGAAGGCGCGAAGATACACACCTATTTCATCGACGACGAGCAAGCCTTGCAAAAAGGAAATGATAGAGTAGATGACTTGAAACTAAAGGATTTCGATCTTTTTGTAGGGCCAATGCACTTGGAGGCTCAGGGCTCTTTGTCTAGCATATCAAAGACTAACAACATACCAATGGTTTCTCCTTTTGTCTACAACCAAACACAGGTCTCTGAAAACAACATGTTTTACAATACAACTCCAAGCAGACCAGCCTACATAACAATGCTTGCTAGGTATATTAAAGATGGTGTGAGAAATATAAACCTAATATCTATTAACGGTGCTAATAGCACTGAGGATACTGACGAGTATAAGGTTTTCAAGTTGTTAAAAGCAGAGCTACCAGCAGGAACAGACATTAACGAGAGTTCGGGTTCTTATATTGAGCAATTTCTGAAAAAGGACAAAGCGAATATCATATTAATTTCGTCGACAGACGAAGCTAAAATAAATCTGAGCCTTACTTATTTAAATCGAATGTCGGCAAGGTATGACATAAGGATAATATCGACATACGACTACGACCGTTACGGAAGCCTGCAACGAGAATATTTGCACAATGCTAAATTTACTTACATAAGCCCTTATTTCCTGGATTTTAATTCTGAATTAGCTGAGAATGTGGTCAACTCCTCTCGCAATTTCTTTTCTTACGAGCCTGATAACTACAATCTTCAAGGTTTTGATGTTGGTTACTTTTTTATGAGTGCAATATACAAGTATGGAAAGAACTTTACCAACTGTCTAAAGCAGTACTCGCCAAAGCTTACGCAGGGAGATTATAAGTTCGAGAAGGATGCTAGAGGCTACACCAATAGTAGGTTGCAGATAATAGAGTATTCTCAGGATTTTGAAAAACGAGTCATTGGAACAATCGACGAACAAGGAATAAGGTCTCGTGTAGGAAGATGATTAATAAACCAGCAAGAGCTTAAAAACTTTAAGCTATAGGCGGTAGGCTATATGCATAAAGCCTATAGCTTACAGCTCATGGCTTAATTTTAAACACATGAATATAAGCGTTATAGGCTCGGGAAATGTAGCCACAAATCTTGCAATAAAGCTACATCTGTTGGGGCATAATATTATCGATGTTTATAGTCGAAGCATAAACAATGCCAAGGCTTTGGCGCAACGAGTGGATGCCAAAGCACACGATAATCTAGAAAAGCTAGACCAGCAGTCGGATTTGTATATTGTTGCAGTAAGCGACTCCGCCGTTCCCAGTATTGCAAGCGCCTTGCGTTTGGGCGATGCTGTACTTGTACATACTGCAGGGAGTGTGTCTATGAAGGTGCTCGAAGGAGCATCTTCAAACATTGGCGTTTTCTATCCTTTGCAGACATTCACAAAAGACAAAAAAATAGAGTTTGCAAACATTCCCATTTTAGTTGAGGCAAACAACGAACAGACTGTCAGAATACTAAGTGTCCTCGCCAACAGTATTTCTAATAAGCTTGTTGAGCTTAATTCTGAGCAAAGACTAAGAATACATATAGCAGCAGTTTTTGCAAATAACTTCACGAATCACTGTTTGAGTATTGCGCAAGAGATATTAGAAAATGAAAGTCTAGAGCCAAGCTTAATTCTGCCCCTTGTCGCTGAAACTTTCAGAAAATTCACAGAGCGGAAAGCCTCCGACGTGCAAACGGGTCCAGCAAGGCGCAATGATATTAGCACAATGAACAAACATATGCAGGTATTAGCAAGCAATAAGGATTTTCTAGAAATGTACAGGCTAGTAAGTAACAGTATAGTAAATAAATATCGTGAAGAGAGCCATTAGAGCTAAACTCTCACACAGGAGAATGATTATAAACCAGCAAGAGCTTAAAAGCTGTAAGCTATAGGCGGTAGGCTATATGCTTACAGCTTATGGCTTACAGCTTAATTTCAAACAGATGAAAAAAAAATTCTTTAAAGAAGAAATAAAGAACATACAAGCCTTTGTCTTTGATGTCGACGGGGTGTTGTCGAAAGATGTGTCGCCTCTCGACGAGAACGGCGACCCTGTGCGTACAGGCAATGTAAAAGACGGATATATCATCCGCTACGCCATAAAAAGAGGCCTGCAAGTAGCAGTAATCACCGGAGGAAGCTCGCCTAGAGTGAGACAGCGCTTGCAAAAATTAGATGTCACTCACATCTACGAGAAGTGTTTTGATAAAGACGCTAAGCTAAAGGAGTTTTCGCAGGCAACGGGAATAGCATTAGAGAATATGTTGTATATGGGCGACGACGTTGTAGACCTTGCTCCAATGAGCCTGGTTGCTTTGTCTGCATGTCCTGCCGACGCTGCTATTGACGTAATAAATGCAAGCGATTATATCTCGCCTTTCAATGGCGGCGAGGGCTGTGTAAGAGATGTTATTGAGCAAACCTTGCGCTGTCAAGACCTATGGAAGCCCGAAGACTTCAACAAGCTACTTGCCAACTAAAAATCGCCATTTATGCTTAAAAACATACAAAACTGTAAAATAATACTTGGCTCAAAATCGCCACGACGGCAGGAACTTATGGCTTTGCTCAATCTTAAATTCCAAGTGCAAAATATTGATTGTGAGGAGAGCTACCCCAGCACCTTGTCCGATTCTATAGATATTGTCATTTATCTATCGCAGAAAAAGGCTAAAGCTTATGGAGATGTAAGTGGAAATACAATACTCATAACTGCCGACACTCTTGTTGAGTATCAAGGGCAGGTGCTGGGAAAACCAACAAGTCTGGAGGAAGCAAAGAGCATGCTGAGGAGCTTGTCGGGCAAGACTCACCTTGTCAGAACTGGAGTAAGCATCTCCACGCATAACGAAATTGTGAGCTTTGCAGACAGCTCGGAACTTACATTTGCAAACATCGAAGACTGCGAGATAGATTACTACCTACACAATGCTCCTCCCTTGGACAAAGCTGGGGCCTACGGAATACAGGAATGGATAGGAGCGGCTTTTATGGAAAATATAAAAGGAAGCTACAACAACGTGATGGGACTGCCAACACACAAATTATACGAACATTTAAAAAATATAAATATCATATTATGAGCAAATTAGCTAGCGCCTTATTTTTAAGTGTCTTTTCGTGGCAAACTCTTTTTGCCAGCGAAGGAATGTGGATACCAATATTTCTGAATAAGTATAATATTGAAGATATGCAGAAAATGGGCTTCAAGCTCAGTGCTGAGGATATATACAGCATCAACAATTCGAGCATCAAGGATGCCGTGGTAATATTTGGAGGAGGTTGCACAGGCGAGCTAATTTCCGACGAAGGTCTGCTCATCACCAATCATCACTGCGGCTATGATCAGATACAGAGCCACAGTAGTGTGGAGCACGACTATCTTACAAATGGCTTTTGGGCAAAGTCTCGCAAGGAAGAATTACCCAACGACGGCTTGTCGGTAAAGTTTGTAGAGCGCATAGACGATGTTACAGCGAAGGTGTTGCTAGGGACGGAGAATATGAGCGACTCCATGGCGCAAGCAAGTATAGAGGACCGAAGTAAGGCAATAGCCAAAGAGGCATCTAAAGACGGCAAATACTACACTTTGGTAAAACCTCTTTTTTACGGCAATCAGTATTTCTTGTTTGTGTACAAAGAGTATAAGGATGTACGATTGGTGGGTGCACCGCCCTCGGCTTTAGGGAAGTTTGGAGGCGACACCGACAACTGGATGTGGCCACGCCATACTTGCGACTTCTCGCTGTTCCGAATATACGCCAATGCCAACAATGAACCGGCAGAGTATAGTCAGGAAAACAAAGCCTACAAAGCCCGATACAGCTTGCCCATATCACTAAAAGGTGTCAAAGAGAACGATTTTACAATGATATTAGGATTTCCAGGGTCGACTCAAGAATATCTACCATCGCAAGCAGTGAGCATCCTAAAAGACCAGAGCTATCCCGACAAGGTGGCGATTAGGGATGTCAAGCTGAATATCCTTCGGAAATACATGGAGCAGTCGCCAGCAGTAAGAATAAAATATGCAGCTAAGTATGCGCGAGTGAGTAATGCGTGGAAAAAATGGCAAGGCGAAATTGTGGGGCTAAACGAGCTGAATGCCCTAGGCTATAAACAACAGTTTGAGAAGGACTTTCAGGCGTGGGCAGAAAAGAAACACCAGGATTATGCGGATGTGTTGAGAAATATTGCTGAAATATACTCCGATGCCAGCAAGGTGTATAAGACCTATGACTACTATCGGGAAGGCATTTACGGCTCGACAGACGTAGCGAGACTTATCAGCACTGTATCCAAAGAATTGTCGACGGACTGGAATGTGGAGGAGCTCGGAAAGATGACAAAATCAGTATTTAAAGATTATTTCAAAGATGCCGACAAAGAGACTTTTGTTGCATTGATGGGCAAATGTATAGCCGACCTAGGTGCAGGCGCTTTGCCAGAAGGTTTTGTTTCTAAATACACAAGCGATTATTTGACAGAGATATATAACAAGTCCTTGTTTATTGATGTGGGAAAGACCGGAAAACTACTTGCTATGTCGGCAGAGGAGGCAAAGAAAGAATTTGCCAATGATGCTCTAGCTCAGATGTTTGCAGGCCTAGACGATAAATACAGAGGTGACGTAAAACCTGCCTACGACATATTTATGGCAAAAGCCACGGCCGCACAAAAGCAATATATGAAGGGCATAATGGAATATAGAAAGAATGAAAAGATATATCCAGATGCCAACTTTACTATGCGAGTCTCTTATGGGCGAATAAACGGCAGTTATCCTCGCGACGGACTGTATTATTTACCACAAACATCTGTGGAAGGGGTGCTTGCAAAGGATAATCCAGACATATACGACTACCGTGTACCCGAAAAACTCAAAGAGTTAGTAAGAAATAAGGACTATGGCAAATATGATGAAAATGGAAAGCTCTATACTTGCTTTCTTGCCTCGAACCACACCACTGGAGGTAATTCTGGAAGTCCTGTATTAAATGCGAATGGCGAACTTGTCGGGGTTAATTTCGACAGAACATGGGAGTCTACCATGAGTGATATCTTTTACGATGCACAACGCTGCCGAAATATTGCTTTAGATATCAGATATGCTCTTTTTATCATCGATAAGTTTGCTGGTGCGTCTTATCTGATTGACGAAATGACATTAAAACAATAAAAATAACTGTCATTTTGTCACTGTTTTTTGTAGGTGTTTCTCTAAACGAGCCATTTTGTCGCCGTTTTCGCAGTGGTATAAGAATTGCATATAATCAATCGGAAACGAATTGAAAATTTAAAAACAAAAGATTATGTTAGCAATTAATAGAAATTTTATGCCACGGTTTTTCAATGAAAATATTCATCAAGCAATGAGAAACCACAATGAGAGAACATCAAGCCCCAGGGTGAATGTTTCAGAGTTTGAAGAGAACTTCGTAATTGAGCTTGCCGCTCCAGGTTATGAGAAAGATAGCTTTGAGCTTGAAATGCACGACAACACCTTGTCTATAAAGAGCGAAGTGAAGAAAGAACACGACGGCTCTAGCAATAAGTTCACTATACGAGAGTTTAGCTGCGAGAGTTTTGAACGGAGTTTCACTGTTAACAAAGACTTGATAGACCACGAGAATATTTCGGCCTCGTACCACAATGGTATATTGTACGTAACTCTACCCAAAAACAAGGTGGAAGAGAAAAGCCCGAAAAAAATAGAGGTGAATTAATACTACATTAGTAGTAGTAAGACTAAAACGGACTCCCGCCTAAGGGAGTCCGTTTTTTACACTATGTAGAGCTCGTCTTCTATAAAGTTCAATATCTGCGTTATGCTCGCTTTGCGAATTAGTCATTTATACAAGTAGAGACGCCCAACTTGGGCGTCTCTACTTGCAATTCACAAACTCCTAGTATACAGAACTGCAGACCTTGATATTTAACCTTATAGTTCAGGCTCTTAACATTATGGACAGGCACTAGTAATTTGTTAATGGTTAATGATGAACCCTCAACCAACAATGTCACCCTTTCGGGTTTGAAAGACAGATGCTTAATGGAAACTTCCATGCAGTAGCTTGTAAGCTGTAATCTATAGGCTATATGCTGTAGGCTATAAGCCTTATTACACACAGGAGGATGATTATAAACCTTAAACTATAAACGATTCAATCCTCAACAAAGGACAAAATGTATTCTAGCCCTGAACTTGAGTTAGTGTTTGTTCTGGGTTTATGCCTGAATATCAATGTGCTAGCAATCTAGTTTCTCTATTTCGTCTTTACTTAGTCCCGAAGAAGTCATAATGATTTCAATGGCAACACCACTCTGCAATAATTTTCTTGCCATCTCTATCTTACCTTCTTTTCTGCCTTCTTCTCTACCCTTTATTATTCCTTTTTCCATTCCTTTTTCCATTCCTTCTCTCATTCCTTCTCTCATTCCTTCCTCTAGACCCTCCTTGCTTTTGCCGCTGATAAGTGTACGCTCGCGACTGACAATGTCCCAGTAGCGGTCGTAAGACTCTAACTCGCCGATGGTAAATGCCGATTCTTGCAAGATACTTAAGGCTTGTACCAGCTCCTCGGACTCGCTCATGCCATTGGGAACCAGCGAGGTGCCGTCTTTTATTTCGGTTAGAAAGCGCAACCACAGCACCATCATCTTCTTGTCGCTAA
>JBKECH010000073.1:0-40419 GCA_047974415.1 Bacteroidales bacterium
AATTTGACGCCCCTCTGTTTCCGACCGACAAGCATTTTTCTCGTTAGATGACCTTCGGTCGCCGACCGATTAACATCTTTTCAATTAAATGGTCTTCGGTCCTCGACCGATGCTCATTTTACCACCTGCCACCTTTCGGTCGCCGACCGAAGCGTATTTTCTAGCTATCTGCTGGTGTTGATTATAAAAGTAGTGATGTTTTTGGTTGAATTGATATGGCGAACTATATTTTTTAGCCTGCTGTTGATAACTTTCTCGCCTTTCTATAAACATCATGTATGTTCCTTGCGGATGTTGAGAATTCTTTTCACTTTTGAAATAAAGTGTATCATTGCCTCGTATCAATTAAAATAACGATAGCGTATAAGGATATAGACATAAAGTAAAATACATATAAAAAGAGCGTTAGCTTCAGACGACTACGGCGTGGGTAATTTGTGCAAATATTTAGTACGTGGGTGTTTGGCGAAACCTGAAAAACAAATGAAAAGACTACAAATCCCACGCTTTTTTTATGTCCAATTTTAAAGGTTTGCAGTGGGATTGCAAACACTAAACATCATGATTCTGCGAAAGCATCTCGCAAATAATCAAACTCGTTATGACAGATTAAAAAGCACAACGTCGGTTGGGCTTTTTTTGTGCCTTGTTGTAGCGTGAGTAGTAATTCTATTGTATGGTTTGAAGATGTTTTGTAGGTTTGTGCAAGCTAAGCCCGATAGGGCTTCAAGATAGTAGCACTATGTAGACGGACAACCATCAACCGAAGCGCCGATAGGTGCGAAAGATATTTATCATGGGACAATCATTAGTAAACAACTACATTCACATCGCATTTTCAACGAAAAACAGATACCCATTCATAGATTCCAATATCGAGGAGAAACTATTTGCCTATTTGGGAGGCATCTGCAACAATTTTGAGTGTGTGCCTCTGAAAGCTTTCATAGTGCGATGCACTATGCTACTGTCTTTAAGTCCTTCGGACTTGCTTTCACGCAGACTTCCGAGCGACTGTTACGGCGTTAGCCTGCGCCCAAAAGAAAGAAGAACGCTTGCCAACACGAGGGTTGCAAATAGTTTTTTACGCGTCATTGCATGAATGTTTTGTACCGATTTGGGGTCGGCGTGGCTGGGCTGATTGTCGCCCTTTGCCGTGCGAAAGCTATTGTTCAGATCTTCGAATGTAACGCCCGATGCTAGAGTGCGGTCGAAAATTACATCTTCGGCTTCTTGCTCTTCGGCGAGATTGACGGGTGGTTCAAGCTCGGCAGATAATATTTCTCGGTTGTTATCTTCATCATTCTCCTTCCAAATGGTTTGTAAGAAAGCAGGAGCATTATCGCTCGATATGCCTTGGACACTATTGTTATCCACAAAATTATCGGCTTGGTCGCTATAAACCTTGAAGCCGAAAGCTGTCCAATCGTGGGCAGAATTATATGTGGAGGTTAAACGCATTTATTTATCTTTTTTAAAATTGCTAATGGATTCATATATCTAAGTAATGCTGCAAAAATAAATAGCAATTTGCTTGTTTGTTGGTCTTTTTGAGGCATTATCCTATCGAAATTATATTGCGTTCGCTTTTATAAATTTACCCTCTTTATTTATAGAATAATTTAAACTAGTAATCTTTCCAAATTCAACAATCACCTCCTCAACTTTCAAAGAGCAGTTCGTGTCTATAACAAAAGTTTCTTTTTTTAGATATGCATCCTTGTTATCTGGCTCATACCATTCGCTTCCGATAATTAAATTATCAATCAACTTGTTATTGCGATTTATAGTGCTTATTGAAGTGGTTAAAAAATCGCCACAAATATCATCAGTAACTACTACAAAAAAGTGATCATCTTTTACTAATGCATAGCATTCAGGATCACAGAGACTGCTATCATTTCTTGAGGCAAATCATCGTTTTTTAGTCGTTTATCTTTCATCTTGCTTATATAGTTATCACTATTGACAGCCTCAATCTGCTAAGGTTATTTGTTTGAACTATATCATTCCGTTGGGTAGCTGGATTTTCTACTTGTATTGAAATCGCAGAATTTGTCAAGTTATCTGAAACCTTACGTTGGCTACATGAATTAACCAATACTCAAATGATTAGCGACAATAAAATTCTTTGTGCTTTCATATCTTTGAGAAATTAAGTGGTTTATCCTATTTAAATTAAATCAACTATTCGAGAAGAAGCTATTTCAGTCTTCTCTTTTATAAAAAGCATATCTTCTTTATATGCTGATGAAAATTCTCTAACATCAATATGTACCCAAGTTGTTGCTCCAATAGCTCCACTTTTAAACTTCGCAGGCTCTAAGCCGATATGATTATACTCCCATCCAAACTTAGCATACTTTTCAGATGAAAAATATGGCGCACCCATATACTTGCAGAAAATCTCCTTCCTAATCCAATCCATGTCTTTAGTATATCTTGTTCTTTCTCCACTTTTCCCATTGAAATGCAAGTCTAAGGCCGTACACATGGGCTCGCTCCTACTAAAGTTCTAGGTCTAGGTCAAATTTCTCGTGCCACGGCAAGCCTTTCAGCATCAACTGCTCCATAAATGGGTCAGGATTAAACTCTTCAACATTGTACACACCTGCTTTTTTCCACAAGCCTTTAAGATACATCATTGCACCAATCATTGCGGGCACTCCTGTGGTGTAACTCACTGCCTGCATACCAGTTTCTTTAAATGCTATCTCGTGGCTACAGTTGTTATATATATAGTATGTGCGTTCCTTGCCGTCTTTCACTCCTCTGATACGACAACCTATAGAAGTCTCGCCTTTGTAATTTTCTCCCAAGTCGCCCGGGTCTGGCAATACGGCTTTCAAAAATTGAATTGGAATTATCTCCTTGCCTTGGTAGTTAATTGGCTCTATACCTGCCATTCCGATGTTCTGAATAACCCGAAGATGAGTCAAATACTCCTGTCCAAAGGTCATCCAAAACCTAGCACGCTTAATGGTGGGGAAGTTTTTTACTAGGCTCTCAAGTTCTTCATGATTTATAAGATAAGACTCACGGATTCCGATGTTGGGATAATTAAGAGGTTTATGAATCTCGTGTGGTTCTGTTTCTTGCCACTGCCCATTTTCCCAATATTTACCTTTTTGGGTTATCTCTCGGATGTTTATTTCAGGATTAAAATTCGTTGCAAAGGCTTTGCCATGATCGCCTCCATTGCAGTCTACGATGTCAAGATAATGCAGTTCATCAAAATGATGCTTAGCGGCATGGGCCACGTAAACAGACGTTACTCCAGGGTCGAAACCGCATCCTAAGATTGCTGTGACGCCAGCTTCCTCAAAGCGTTTTTTATATGCCCACTGCCATTTGTATTCGTACTTTGCTTCGTTCTTTGGTTCGTAGTTGGCAGTGTCAAGATAGCTCGTTTTTGTTGCTAGGCAAGCATCCATAATTGGCAAATCTTGATACGGCAGTGCTACATTTACCAGCAAATCAGGCTTATAAGATTCTATTAGCTTCACCAAATTAGGGACACTATCAGCATCTACTTGTGCGGTTTTTATAAAATCTGTTCCTATTTTCTCCGCCAAAGCGTCGCACTTCGATTTTGTACGGCTTGCTAACATTACTTCTGAGAACACATTCCTGTTCTCGCTCATTTTGTGAGCTACTACTGTGCCTACACCACCAGCTCCTATTAATAATACTTTGCTCATTGACTAAAATATTTGCTAAATAAATGGTAATTTTACTACTGTTGCTGGAATGTCTTTTTTCCGAATTCTTATAAATATCTCTGTGTCAACTTTTGAATAGCCTATATTTACGTAAGCTAGACCTATTCCTTTTTCTAATATTGGCGACTGCGAGCCAGAAGTAACCCTACCAATATTGTTGCCGTCCATATCCAGAACCTCGTAATCATGTCGTGGGATGCCTCTTTCGTTCAGGACAAAAGCAATTAGCTTGCGTTCCACACCCTGCTGTTTTTGCTTTTCAAGAAAGTCTCTATCCACAAATTCGTTACCATCGACGAATTTTGTTATCCATCCCAGACCTGCTTCCAAGGGCGAGGTAGTATCGTCAATATCATTGCCATACAGACAAAAGCCTTTCTCTAACCTCAATGTATCGCGACAGCCCAAGCCACATGGCTTAATACCGAACTCTTTGCCTGCCTCAAAAACTGACTCCCAAACAGCTTCGGCATTTTCGTTGTACATGTACAATTCAAAACCACCTGCTCCGGTATATCCTGTTGCTGAGATTATTACTTTATCAACACCTCCTATATTACCCACTACAAACTTAAAGGGCTTTATTGCAGACAGCTCCACATCGCTAATCTTCTTAAGAACATTTATTGACTTTGGACCTTGCACTGCCAATTGCGAAATCTTGTCTGAAGCATTTTCCAATTCTACACCATCTATAATATGGCTGTTCATCCATTCCCAATCCTTGTCTACATTGGCGGCATTTACCACAATCATCCATTTGTTTTCCTCGTAATGGTAAAGCACAATATCGTCTACTATTCCACCATGCCCATTAGGCATGCAGCTGTATTGTGCATCGCCAATAGAGAGTTTTCTAGCATCGTTGCTTGTGATGCTTTGCACAAACTCGGTCGATTTCTCGCCTTTAACCCATATCTCGCCCATGTGCGACACGTCAAATACGCCCACATTGTTGCGAACCGCCATGTGCTCGTCGGTTATACCTGAATACTCAACAGGGAGTTCGTAACCGGCAAAGGGAACAATCTTGCCCCCTGCTTTTTTGTGTAATTCGTAGAATGCAGTTCTTTTCATGTGTTTAAAATAATGCAATGAGCAATAGGCTGTAAGCCGTAAGCTGTAGGCATATAGCCTGTCGCATATAGCCTGTCGCATATAGCTTTTATGCTTTTGCTGGTTTGTTAATCATTCTCCTGTTATGCTGGAAGGCTTAAAGCCTACCGTATGGCTGTTTCATATTATTTCTCTTAATAACAGCGATACCCGTTTTTGGATAACAGCCATTTTATTTGCAATGCAAATGTAATTAAAATAATACTATCTTTTAACGAAGACTAGACGACGTTTCAATATTTTTTTGTCTTTTGCATGATATCGATATGCTGCAAGCCGCCCACCTTTACTAACACCGGCATCAAGACAGCAGACATTATTGGCAAGGATTAATTTTTCGTCAAGTCTACTATAATGCCCAAAAAAAACGGGAGGCTCTTCCTTTGCATATAATTCTGTCGAAACGATTAGCCTCTTGGGCTTGACATCGGGGACAGTAAGCCGACTATCGAAGTCCATCTCTGAATATGTCAGATTTGAATTATCAAGCCACCATCTCATTCGGAAATGCCGCCTAGTCTTGCCCCGCCGGTCTTTCACCAAGCGCCTGTTAGACATTCTATAAGCCACTCCCTTAGTAAGCACACTAACATGCTTGTTTAGCTTACTTGTTTCATCTAAAAGCTCCAAACATCCTTGCTCAGATAATATAAACCTCGGATAGAGCTTGCGGATATATTCTATAGATTTGTTCCTCCAACAAGCATGCACCCCCCTAACCCCATCTTGCTCAAAAGCCAGAGGCAATGTCATTAACCACCCCACCAGGTCCGCTAATCCATGTTCATCGCCCTTGAACTCTTTCAGTGTGCGCTCAACATTGTATTCGCTGTACAATCTATTCCCTACAATTCTGGAGCCGAGTCTTTTTATCTGAACAAAATAATAAAGAATCAGATTTATTTCATGATTCCCAAGTATAGCATAGGCACTTCCGTGCTCCACCATATTGCGAACTGTTTCAAGCGTTTTCCTTACTTTATGCCCTCTGTTTATGAAATCGCCAAGAAAAACAAGCTTTCGCTTAGGATGCTCATAGATATCGCCTTGCTCTGCATAATTCAGATTCAGCAGTAGTTTTCGCAGTAGCTTCGCTTCGCCATGCACATCTCCAATAAAATCGTACATCTGTTTAAAATGAAAATAACATCATTATTTTGCATAGTTATTTTATCACCTTTAACTTTTCGCCTGCCGACTCAACAACTGTTTTCTTCCATGAGTCAGGATAACCAGGGAAATCTGGAGAGGGTGGCAATGCGTGTTCCGTACGCTTAAAACTCCCATCATCGTTGGTTTTCATCACATTTCCATCTTTATACTTTACTTGTAAATAGTGTGACAAATCTTTCCATCTGTCAAACACTTTCTCTGCATGAGAGAGCGAATAATCTGACAGCAACTCCTCGGCAGCTACCTTATTTCCTGAGCCCCAAAGTTGCCCAGCAGCAAGGTCCATTGCCTTTAGCACATCGACGGCATCACTCTCCAACTTGCTCTGAGCTTCTCGCACTTCTTTGATAATTGCATTATACCTAGTGTAAGCAATATTTGCAACCTGACTAAATAGCCAAAATGCAGAGGTCTCCGAATATGTAAGCATATCGCCGTTGCCTACTCTAAAGCACTCTGGCGCACTGCTAATACAGGTATATATGGGTGTGTAACAAGAGCTTGCTGCATCATCGACAGCAAACCAGAATACACCGCCAATCGGGTCAGGGATATTAGAGCGAGACTGTGCAACAAAGGAGAAAGCCGTCTGCTGTGTAGCGACAGCACGCTCGTTGCAATACTCAACACTGTCGTACTGCCATGTCAGCCCCCTCCATCTATACGGGAGTCCAAATGGTCCAGCGCCTGCGTCTTTTGTCATATCCAAAGCCGTCCCCTCGTAGTGGTCGCGCATCATGTGCATAAGGTCTTGGACCGACAGCTTCCTGCTAGGTTTTATCCAGAGTGGCATACGATTGGTGGCTATGCCGTATTTGGCAGTGTCGATATTGCCCATCACATAGTTTTCGTATTTATCCATGCTACCAGGTGCTGCATAGTTGAAACCCGCCCACACACGAGCATCACAAAAACGTGCTCCTCCAAAATCAAGTGGATTGTAGATATCAGAGAAACTGAAGTTTTTGTCGTCGCCAGCAAACCATTTCCTGTCGCGCGCAAAGGATATTACGTCTTTGGAATACAAGCAATTGTCAGAATCGGTCATGTCGATATTGGTTATACGAGCCTGATTGGCATGACCACAGATATAGCCTTCTGGAATACGTTTTGCTACCCAAACAGCCCCTTTCTCAAAGTTACCTTTGCCTATCATTTCCAGAATCCATACTTCTTCGCCGTCGGAAATGGAAAAAGATTCACCTGACGAGTAATATCCGTATTCGGCAACTAGGTCTGTCATAATTTTTATGGCTTCTCTCGCTGTTTTGGCACGTTGAAGTGTTACGTAAATTAGGCTTCCATAGTCCATTATGGCGCCGTCTTGTTTGCCTAGCTCTGGTCTACCCCCAAAGGTGGTTTCTGCAATTGCAAGCTGATGTTCATTCATATTGCCAATAACCTTATATGTATGAGAAACTTGCCTAATTTGACCCAAAGGTTTACCCGTGTCCCATTCTCTAATCTGCAACATAGAACCAACAGGATGGTCAGCAGCACCCCAGAAATACAATTCTCCGTAAAGAGTATGGGAGTCAGCCGCATAGGTAATCATTGTGGAGTTGTCCGTTGATGCTCCTTTTGTAACTAAAAAATTTGTACATGCAAAAGCTCCTTCTGCTATACCAAAAGACAGCACTGCAACAAATAAATACAGGTAAATTCTTTTCTTCATGTTTTTCTATTTTGATAACTATCAGATTTCCAAACATAGAACTGACAGCCTTGTTTTCTGGTTGTGAAGATACGATTTTTTTCAAAAAAAATGATTCTCCTTTAAATATTTTTTGTTCGGGATGTGTATTAATTGATAGGACAGGCATTAATTAGAGCTCGTCTATAAAATCCAATATCTGCGTTATGCTCACTTTGCGAATTAGTCATTTACACAAGTAAACTCCCAATTCACAAAGTTTCACAAGCCTTGATATTTAACTTTATAGTTCAGACTCTCGACATTATGGACAGACATTAATTAGAAAACATTACATGATAGATAAAGACATATTGTTTGAAGACTTGATGAGCAGATATATCTCAGACTCAATAAGCGATGAGGATAAAACAACTTTATTCTCGTTGGTAGAAGAGTCTGAATTGTATAGAAAAGAGTACAACAAGATGGTCAAGTTGTATGCACTCCTCCAGGTATCAGATTTTGAGGCGCAAAAAGATTTGAGATATGCTAGCTTGAAGAAGCGTCTGTGGACATCTGCAAAAAACAAAGATAAGCGTAGATGGCTGATCTACACCAGAAAGGCAGTAGCAGTTGTTTTGTTATTTATAACTGTTTCCTTGGGTTCTATTGCTATATACGAAGAGTTGAATAATTCTGGAGACTCATTGTATAGTGAAACTGTAGTCCCCTTGGGTTCGCAGACAGAAATAACCTTGCCCGATGGGTCGACAGTAGTTCTTAATTCAGGCTCTATTTTAAAATACCCCCTGTCTTATGGACGCAAGGAACGAAGTGTTTATCTGGAAGGCGAGGGATACTTTGAAGTATCTGAGAATAAAGAAAAAACGTTTAAAGTGCACACAAAAGACATGAAGATTGAAGTAACAGGTACTGTTTTTAACATTCGGTCCTATCCTGAAGCTCAAAGCGCTGAGATTTCTTTAATTAATGGGGGTGTGGATGTTTCAACTGATAATAAATACATCCGTCTGTCGCCCAATGAAAAGGCGATTTATAATCGTGAAACAGGATTATTGCATAGCGAAAGTACCGAATCATACAAATCTGCTATGTGGACAACAGGAAGGTTGAGTTTTGTCAATACTTCTTTCACAGAAATTTTAAAAGATATAGAACGGAAATATAACGTAAAAATTCGTATAGAGAGCGATAAGGTTGCCAAAGAATACTTTTCGGGATGCATAGATTTAAAGATGTCGCTTCGGGAGGTGTTTAACTTTATAGACGTGGATAAGAAATATCAGTTTGAGATTAGTGGAAGTACAATTCTGCTGAAAGACAGATGAGAGTGAGCAAAGTAGCCAGAGTGTAATTATAAAAAAGAAATAAGTTATGAGGTAGAGTAAAGTAAAAGAAAAGAACCGGAGAGGCTTGGCGTTTTCTCCGATTCGTAATAAATTTATCAAATTAATTAGTGATTAACCAATAAATTCCCAACAAAGGTATGAAAAAGAAATTTTACAAAGAGGCAGGACATCTACTACATAGCTGCCGAAGCTGTTTTTCTCATTTATTTAGAGTATGTACTCTATTCATTTTATTTAGCACGATTATAACATCGTCAGTATCTGCAAAAAACATATTGCAGGATGTAAGGCTGTCGCTCCAACACAAGAACACATCTGTCAGTAAGGTACTGGACGACATTAGCAAGAAGACTGGATATTCGGTTCTAGTTCGAGACAATGATATTAATACTAGCCTAAAAGTATCTATCGATGCGGAAGACGAAACTTTAGAGCAGATTTTGGCAACGGTTTTTAAGGGGATGAACATCCGGTATGAAATTGAAGGTAAGACTATATCTGTTTATAAACCAAGTGCAACAAGCTTAAACGCTACAAATCAGAAGGAAAAGCTTGTGTCTGGTGTGATTTATGATTCCGAGAGCTTGCCAGTAGCTGGGGCTATAATATTGGAAAAAGGAACTAGCAATGGCACTATTACTGATGTTGATGGCAAATACTCCTTGACAGCAGAAGATGATGCAATTCTAGTTGTTTCTTTTATAGGATTCAAGAATCAGGAAATAGCCACAAAAGGGAAAGAGAGGGTTGACATTCAACTTGAAAACGACCTAGGGTTGTTAGATGAGGTTGTTGTTGTTGGCTACATGACTCAGAAAAAAGGCTTGGTAACAGGAGCAGTGTCTACCCTGAAAGTGGACGAAAAACTAAGCACCCTACCCACAACCTCGGCAGGTAATATTTTAGTCGGCAAACTGGCTGGGGTGAACATAAGTACTCCGAGCGCTCTTCCAGGTTCGGCTCCGAGCATTTCCATCCGCACGGGCTCTTCTTGGAATGCACAAAATGTAACCTATGTAATAGACGGAGTTGTTCGGGGCAGTGGCGACTTCAACAACCTGAGTCCCAACGAGATTGAGGATATTACGGTTCTGAAAGATGCAGCATCTGCAGCCATCTACGGTTCTCGTTCTGCTGGTGGTGTAATTATTGTTACCACAAAGAAAGGGACTCGGGGGAAGCCCGTTTTCAATTATTCGTATGGATATAGTATTGACACTCGCACCAAGAACGCCAACCTTACAAGTGGCGTTGAAGCTGCAGAGCTATATGGGCGTATTAATGGGAATGCCGACCCTGCCAACTGGGCTTGGTCTCAAGAAGAAATCGACCATATCAAAACAATTAATAATGGCTGGGGATATAATCAGCTTGAGGATGTGTGGCGCAACCCTGTTACTCAAACGCACAACCTCAGCGTTAATGGCGGTAGCGACAAGGTGCGCTACTTCGGAGCAGCTTCTTATGTTAAGCAGGAAGGTTTCCTAAATCCGCTTACTTACGACAAATACAACGTTCGTATAAATGTTACTGCCGACATAACAAATAACCTGGAAGTGTTTGCAGGTTTAGCCATCTACAATAACTATCAAGGTAATGCTGTATTTGAGTCCGCAGAATCAACATACAGAAAGTTGAGAGTTTGGCAACCAGACCAGCCTTTATATACAGATAGTGGTAAACACGTTGATTTTGGGTGGATAGCAAACAACGGAGCCACCATTGATGGTAAAGGTGGATACAATAAGTCGGAGATGTTGAAGCCCCAAGCGGTTTTTAGTGCAAAGTATAAAGCTCCATTTCTAAAAGGATTAAGTGCTAAGATTTCTTATAGCCGAAGTTGGGCTCACGACGTCAGTAAAAGTTTTTATACAAACTATGAAATGTATCAAGTCAAGAAATCGGGACCTCATAATCATATAATATCGACTAATGACAATGATATCGTCGGGACACGCAAGAGCTCTTGGTTAAACAAAGATTATATAGAGCGCAAGGCCACATGGAGTGGCGACAAGCAGTTTAATGTGCAATTGAGCTACGACAATGTTTTCAATGACTTGCATCATGTATCTGGGACTTTAGTAACAGAGTGGTATGAAGGCAATGGCGCCAGTGTATATGGAGGTCGCGAGACATTCCCTGTCTATATGACAGACCAGTTCTGGGCTGCTAGCAACTCTCGTGGCGACACTTGGGGAGGTGGCGACACTGACTGGATTAGTGGTCGTATGTCCTACATTGGGCAGTTCAGCTATTCGTATGCAGACAAATATCTGGCAAGCTTCTCTTTCCGCGAAGATGGGTCTATGAACTTTGCTCCCGACATGCGCTGGGGCTTTTTCCCTGCTGCATCTCTGGGCTGGATTCTTTCAGAAGAGGGCTTTTTTAATACCTCGACCATTCAGTTCTTGAAATTACGGGCATCTGTCGGACTAACTGGCAACGACGCCGTTGGAGGCTGGCAATGGCAGGAATCTTACAACTCAGGGTCTTCAGCATTTTTTGGCGAACATCCATCTAAGTCTGTCGGCATTACCTACGGTAGCGTTGTAAACCCAAATCTTACTTGGGAAAAAGCTTTGAGTTATAACGTCGGTGTGGACATGAATTTATTTAAACATTGGAATATTTCAGCCGACTATTGGTATCGTAACTCATATGACATACTGGGAAATCGTCAGAACACCCTGCCTAATTCGTTTAGTTTGTCCATGCCTGCCGAGAATTATGGAGAGGTACATGCGCAAGGTTTCGGCCTGCAACTTGGCTACCATGGGGACAAGGGTAATTTCTCGTATTTTGGAAATCTGACGATGTCATATGGATGGAACGAGACCATAAAACAAGATTATCCAGAAAATACACAATGGATTAATATCCCCGTAGGAAAGTCTCGCAGCTATATTACTGGATGGGATTTTGACAAGATTATCCGTACCCAGGAAGAACTTGATGCTTTTAACAAGGAGAATCCGAATTACAAGCACAATGGTCTGTCACCAGAACTAGGCATGATGGTATTCAAAGACCTAAGTGGTCCTGATGGAAATCCTGACGGCATAATAAATGATTGGGATAAAATCATCTTAAAAGACAGTAATAATCCTATTGTTTATGGGCTAAACCTAGGCGGCAACTGGAAAGGCATAAGCATAGACATGATGTTCTCTGGGCAATTGGGCGTTGATAAGTGGATTACTGACTTAGCGGGAGGAGTAGAGTGGAACCGCATGTGGAAAAACTGGTACAGCGATAGCTGGACACCCGAGAATACTAATGCCTCGCTACCAAAACGTATCGGTTATAACAATACTAAAACGTATGAGACCCCTTCTAGCTTCTGGCTGAAAGATGCTAGCTTTATGCGTTTGAAGTACCTCACCATCAGCTACGACTTGCCTAAGAACCTGCTGTACAACGGCGTGCTTGAGAATGTCAGATTTTTTGTAACAGGAACAAACTTATTTACATTAAGCAGTTTCAACCGAAAATATTATGATCCAGAAATTGGTAGTGGCAATTCATTCCCAATATTGAGGTCTGTAAACTTGGGTGTAGATGTCAAATTCTAAAAAGACGAATAAAATTATGAAACGAAATATAATAGCCTTATTTTGCACAAGTGTGCTTTTAATGATTAGCTGTGATCTTGATTACACAAATAGTGGGACGATAAACCCAGACAACGTATGGTCTGACAAAAACATGATATCATCCTTTCTTACAAACATTTATGGCAACATGTTGCCTGGATGGCCTCTAACTTCAAACAATACAGACGAAGGTATGAATCGACCTACTGAGATGAGTCAGTTTGCACGAGGACAAGTAACAATCGATAACTATTCCAGTACGTGGAGCTATGGTAACATCGACCGCATAAATTTCTTTTTGGATCAGTTAGAAGATGTTACAGTATTAAACGAAACAGAGAAAAAACAAATGCGCGGGCAAGCTCTTTTCTGGAGAGCATGGGACTACTGGGGGAAGGTGTTCTCTACTGGAGGTGTCCCCTTGATTACACACTTTCAGGATGTAACCAACATTGAAAGCCTTTTTGTTCCTCGCAGCAGCACGTCGGAATGTGTAACACAGATTCTTGCAGACTTGGACGAGGCAATAGCTTCCCTTCCTGACACCTGGAGCGGAAACAATTACGGACGTATAGACAAAGGATGCGCAATGGCTTTTAAAGGCAGAATATTGTTGCAGTATGCTAGTCCACTGTTCAACCTCAACAAGGACAGAGCACGCTGGGAGACTGCTTACAAGGCAAATAAAGATGCTGTAGACTTCTTGCGTAGCGTGGGCAAGGGGCTTTATGAAGGCAACTTTGCCGACATCTGGTACGACGAGCAAAACAAAGAGGTAGTTATGGTAAACCAATATTACTATCCTGACCACGCATTCGACCAGAAAAACATTCGCCCTCAGCCACTAACAAAGGATAATGCTGATTTTAATCAGGCTATTCTGCCTTTGCTACTAGCATTTCCAAAGCTGGATGGGAGCAAGTTGGAACTAAACGTCGAAAGACTGTCTTCAGACCCTGAATACAACAAACAGTTTATGACAGATTTCTATATGAACCGCGACCCTCGTTTCCATGCAACTATCTTTTGCCCAGGCACTAAATATCCTGGAGCATCGGACATTTTGACGGATGATAAGAAATATTGGAATGCTTGGACAAAGTTAGAAGACGAGGATGCGACACAAGGCTTTGTGTATTATTCGTTAATACTAGATGAGCTTGATAGACCACAGCAACAAAGTGCTAACTTCTACCAGAAAAAGGGTTTGGACGAATTGAAAATCACAGAAGTCTATAACGCTGAAACAGACTGGATTGAGATTCGTTTTGCAGAGGTGCTTATGAACTATGGCGAATGCGCTAATGAGCTCGAAAGAAGCGACGAAGCCTTGCAGGTCTTATATGATATTCGCAAGCGCGCTGGGATTCAATCCAGTAGCAACTACGGCATCACAGCCACAACTCAGAGTCAAATCCGCGAAGCTTACATCAACGAGCGTTTTATTGAGTTCGCCTACGAAGGAAAACGCTCTACCGATTTGCGACGCTGGAAGCGTTACGATATCCTGAATCAGCTGAAATACCGTTCTTCTTTATATTTGGTAATAAACGATTATAATCTTGTCAAGGAAGGGAAGTTCGACTGGACCAAGGACATGTTTGACCCAGAAGTGCGCAAACTATTTAGTTTTGAACATATTGAGTGTGTAGACCAAGACAACCAATACATGTTTAATTTAGATATGAACCACTGGTTCAATTCCATATCAAAAGATGTTCTAGATCGAAACTCAAAGATTGAACAAAACATAGAATGGGGAGGAACTTTCGACCCATTAAAATAGTTTGTTCAGAAGGTGGGGGCGAACACTTGTGTCCGCCCTCTAAAAAAGAAACAATAAACAAATGAAACATATTTTCCACTTGCTCGCAGCAGTAATCATATTATTTACAAGCTGTTACTCAGACAGGCATCATTCATTCAGCACTGACTATTTTGGAATTGATATCGATTCGCAAGGATATATAGTTGGCATGTGGAATAAGACCCGTCAGAGTCGCAACTTTAGTTCTCCAGATCAGCCCTCGCCATTGCTGGCTCTCTACGATGGGCAGTTAAAACGCTATCATTATCCCCAAAAAGCGTGCTACAACAACGCTAACAAACAGTATAAATTAGAATATGAAAACGGTTCTGTTGCCACTGTCAAACTAGAAAGAAAAGACAAGTATTTCAAGTTGACACTAGAAAACATTGAGCATCGAGAACATATTGAAGGGGTGCAATGGGGGAATTACTACACAAATATTACCAATGTACTAGGCGAAATAATTGGTGTGGCAAGAGACACCTCTGAAGCAGTTTGCTATGCCATCGGAGTTTTAGCCTTGGATGACAATACCATCGGGGGAGAATCTCATTACACCTCGGAAACTGGTGCAGGAGGGTATATCGCACACTCGCCCGACCCCATAAATCATCCCTTGCCTCTGACTCTACACGAAGGGCAACAATTTACTTTGGGAGGTGATGGTATTAATGATGTTGCTTTCTACGACCGAAAAGAATCGTATTACCGCATATTATACGGCAATGCCGCTGGAGTAGATTGTAACGGACGCATCAATATCCGATATCACTCGCGCGATAGGCGACAAGCAAAAATGATATATTCGCCAGAAGGTATTCCCATCCAACAAAATAACGAACCCAATCACTTGATGCGCCAAGCAGTGCCAGGTGTCGACTACATTGGCTCTTCGATTGCTTTGTGGGGAAGCCCCGACAGCATAGCCCTAATGAATGTCATTCAGGATATTGTACTGAATGAAGGTTTGCCCTACCCTCTTTTTAATGGCAAATGGGTAAAGGATCCAACTGCCTTCATGCCTGATTTATGTACTTATGGTGGGCTTTTCGACAGTACTGCTTCATATGCCAGACAGATGGGACTGAAGGTGGTTCACACCTACGACCAACCTTTTCTTCAGGCTAACCGTGGCAACGGTGGATTTATTGACGGACCAAAGCACGAGAACAAACGATACCACTTTAGCGACAAGGATATCTCATCGCGCGAATATGCCGACCTTCTTGCTGAAGATGGGCTGATACTAGGGCGCACCTCGATTTCTAACTCTATGGCACCAGGCACAAAGGACTGTAGCCCAGTTCCTTCAGACAGTGCTTGCATTCAGCATCGACGGTTTCTGACGGCAAACATGACTAAAACTGACACGCTAATTTATATTGACGACCCTACTCACATGGAAGAAATAGCTTGCTGGGAAGGCCATTGCAAGGAGCTGAACATGGTTAAAATCGGCAAGGAGTTGATCCATTACTTGGGCGTTTCCACAGAAAAACCTTATAGACTGTTGAACGTGACACGTGGATATTGGAACACTATTCCATCGACCCATGCAACAGGCGATGCTGTAGATAAGATGCAAGTAACAGTTGGCTGGTCTTATCAAGGTTTGGTGCCTAATTTAGAACTGCAAGACGAAATCGCTCGTCATTATGCAGACATTGCCAAAAACAGTGGCTTGGGAATGTTCGACTATGACGGACAAGAGTTTTTCTTTCACAGTGGCTTTGGCTCTTATTCGGTGAAACGCTTCTTTCGCAATATGTTTACACAGGTAAAGGAGTATGGGCTGGCAGACATTCGTTTTACAGGAGCAACCCTCTCTGAAGGGTCTTGGCACTACCAAAGCATCTGGAATGTCGGTGGAGGGAAGAATTTGTATGACGCCGACCTGCGAGTATGGGGTAGTACAACCAGCCAAGGCAAAGATTTGCGTGATGTGACTTACGCAAACTTTTTCCCGTCTTCGTTTGGAGGGAATTTCCCCATTACTGCCTCGTCGACAGTAGAACAGTATGAACATATCGAAGCTACAGCTGTGGGCTATGGTGCTACTTATGCCTTGAAGATTGGTCAGAAAGATGTGGAGAGCTGCCCCAATAAATATGGTATATTCAATGTAATACGTACTTGGGAGGAAGCTCGCAGAGCCAATGCATTCCCCCCTGCCATAAAGAAACTCTTGCGCAATCCAGATCATAGCTGGCGCCTGAAGGCAAAGGATGAGAATAACTGGACTTTGCATCGTCTTGCCAATGGAGAAAGTGCAGAAACTTTCGAGCTACAAAGATCTAAGGGATACTAGAATTTACTTGAATTACTATCAAGAGCCCGTCTATAAAGTCCAATATCTGCATTAATCCCAGATTGTTGAGAGTTTAGGGTTTATAGTTTAAAATAGAATATGCATTGGAACGCCGTAGCGAGTGTTCCAATGCTCAATCTGGGTTAAAATAAATCTCTTTTTCTAAAAAAGTAAATACTCAATAAAGCCACAATAATGGAAACAATTACAATGATTGGGAATGCCCAATTGTTGTTCTCGATGTAGTTTGGCACATTCATACCATACACGCTCGAAATCAAGGTTGGAATCATCAGAATAATTGACACAGAAGTCAGTTGTTTCATTACTGTATTCATATTGTTGGAAATGACAGAGGCAAAGGCATCCATCCGGCCACTTTGAATATCCGAGTATACCCTCGACATTTCTAATGCTTGTCGATTCTCAATCATTGCATCTTCTAACAGGTCTTTGTTGAGTTCAGTTAGTCGTTTTTTGAAACTATTATTTATACGCGACAATACTAGTTCATTGCCTTTAAGTGAAGTTGTAAAATACACCAAGCACTTTTCCATTTTGAGCAATCTATTTAGTTCCTGGTTTTTAATCGAGCGCTCCAAGTCGTTTTCAATCTGAGTTGTTTGGTTGTTGATGTGCTTCAGATAACGCAGATAGGTAGTTCCAGAGCGGATAAAAAGTTTAAAAACAAAGCTTAACTCATCGTGAATAAGTTGCTGGGCTTGTCCTTTAAATAAGGATGCTTGCCCGATGGGTAACACCTCATTTTGGATGGAGCATAAGCTAATGCTAACTCCGCCAATATTTATAATGCCTAGTGGCACTGTGTAATATGGCACTCCATTTTCTGTGTTTGGATTCTCGATAGGGATGCGCAGGATAATAAGTTCCCAATCGTCATCGACCTCATAGCGAGAGCGCTCATCAATATCAAGAATATCCCGGATTAAGTCGGCAGGAATGCCAAGCTTGTCTTGCAATCTCAAAACCTCTGCTGGCGTTGGTTCTACCACATTCACCCAGCAGTTTCGCTCTATTTGTGGAATTTCAATAAGTCCACCAAAGCTTTTAAAAATTTTCAACATGTATTCTTCCTCCTTTAAAAATTTCGCAAAGTGCTAATGTGCACTTCGGGTTTAATTTTGTACTATAAAGAAGGACTCCGAACTACTGCCACCCTCTATAGCGAGTTTACTTTAAAATTCTTTATATACGGGTCTTCGTCCATTTTGCATGTTTTTACCGCTGCAAAAGTAATGTTTTTATCCTCAAAAGCTACTACAATTACAACTTTAGATTCAAAAAAAGATTAGTTAAAGTCCGTCTATAAAGTCCAATATCTGCGTTAATCCCAGATTGTTGAATTGTTTAAGGTTTAGGGTTTGTAATCATCCTCTTGTGTGTAGTTAGGCTTACAGCCTACTGCTTACTGCATGAAAGTTTCAATTCTCCATTAAACATTTGCATTTCAATCTCTAAGGGGTGATATTGAGGGTTTAATCAGATTATATGCATTGGAACGCTGTAGTGAGTGTTTCAAGCCCGACAAAACAATATTTTTGGTGAGGCAGAGAGGCTACGCATTGCGCCTGAATCTAGCAAAACTCTTGTTTTTAGGAGATTGACGCATATAACAGATAAGCTACCTAAGTTTCGGGTTTGTTGCAGATACGTAGCAATATTCATATCTTCGCAACGTTATAAAGCTTAGTAGATTTTAAACAAAAATAGTATGTCGATAGCAGACAAGCACAACAATGGTAGGCGTCAATTTATAAAAACAGGATTAACGGCTGGAGCTCTCTTTTCAATAGTTCCTCCATCAGCAGTGGCAGGGCTTGCAAAGGGGCCTCTCCCTTCCGATCAGTTAAATATTGCAGGCATAGGTGTGGGAGGAATGGGAATTACTAATCTGCAACATCTTTCTTCGGAAAATATTGTTGCCATCTGTGATGTCGACCAAAATTATGCTTCTCATGCATTTCGAACATATACCCAAGCGAAGCAGTATGCAGACTATCGGCATATGTTCGACGAAATGAAGAACATCGATGCGGTTGTTGTTGCAACACCCGACCATACGCACGCTGTAATTGCACGAGCGGCGATGCAATTAGGATATCATGTTTATTTGCAAGCTCCCTTAGCACACTCCGTTTATGAAACAAGGATACTCACGGAAACCGCTCGCCGATATGAAGTTGCAACACAGATGGGTAATCAGGGGAGCTCTGACGACGGTATCAATGAGATTTGCGAGAGTATCTGGTCAGGAGCTATCGGCGAAGTTACTCACGTGGATGCATGGACAAATAGTCCAACATGGAAACAAAACCTAAACGTCCCGAACAAAAAGGAAAGAGTACCAAAAGAATTGAATTGGGACTTATTCCTAGGACCTGCTACAAACCGAGCATATAGCGAACAATACACCCCATGGAATTGGCGTGCTTGGTGGGATTTTGGCACTGGAGGTATAGGCAACATGGGCTGTCATGTGTTGGACTCGGTGTTCAGAGCATTGAAATTGAAGTACCCCGAAGCTGTAGAATCCTCGTCGACAGGGTTTAGTCTGCAATCTTCCCCAGCATCAGAAAAAATAACTTATCACTTTCCACGTAGAGACAACCTCCCGAAAGTAGGCTTCCCTGCCCTAACTCTCACGTGGCATGATGGAGGATTATTACCTACAAGACCCGAGGCTCTGAAAAATCATAAATTCGATGCTAAGGGCGGATGTATATTTTATGGTTCTAAAGGCATATTAGCATGCGGAGAATACGGCAAGAACAGTGCCGTTTATATGAAGCACGGGGAGCTGACTAAGAGTCCTGAGAAAAGTTTGCGTCGAATTAGCAATGCCCTAACTGGTGGGCATGAGATGGACTGGGTTAGAGCCTGCAAAGAAAATAAGGAGAACCGTGTCGAAGCTAAATCTAACTTTGAGATGGCTGGCCCTTTATCGGAAGCAGTTTTGCTAGGGAATGTTGCTGTTCGTTTACAAAGTATAGGTAGACGCTTGGAATGGGACGGCGAGAATATGCGATTTAAAAATATTACTAACTCCGACAGATTGTCTATTTCCGATGCAAGTGCTGTACAGATGGAATTTGGCGACACTAAAGCTAAGACAATAAATCCATACGCCGACGAAATGGCAAGCGAATGGCTAAGGCACAAATACAGAGACGGTTGGGGGCAAATATGAAAAAGAGGCATACTCTCTTGTATGCCTCCAATATTATATAGACTCTGTATATAAAGTCCAATATCTGCGTTATGCTCACTTTACGAATCGGTCATTTACACAAGTAAACTTCCAATTCACAAACTCCCAGTATACAGAACAACAAGCCTTGATATTTAACTTTATAGATCAGACTCTTGGTATTATGGATGGACACTATATAGACAAGTACTAATAAATTATTTTATAAAACCCCTGTCTCTCAGCAGTGGCGTAATATCTGGCTGTCGTCCGCGGAATGTTTCGTAAATCTTATCTGCATCGGCAGACCCACATGTGCGGAGTAATGTGCGGAACTTCTTGGCAACGTCTTGATTAAAGATGTCTCCAGTCTCTTTAAAAGCTTGGAATGCATCGGAATCTAATACGGCAGCCCATATATATACGTAGTATCCTGCTGCATATCCACCGTCGAAAATATGAGAGAAATAGGTGCTACGATAACGTGGTTTTATTTCGGGAATCAATCCATATTTTGACATCGAAGTATTTTCAAAATCACGAATATCAATATTGTTGGTAGCGCTCGTAGTGTGCCAATCCATATCCAACAGCGCCGCAGCTAAATATTCGACTGTTTCAAAGCCCTGATTGAAATATTGACTATTGTTCATTTTTTCTATTAAAGCATCAGGAATAAGCTCGCCTGTTTTATAATGCTTAGCATAAACTTTTAGCACCTCTGGCTCAACAGCCCAATGTTCAAGAACTTGCGAAGGCATTTCTACAAAATCGCGAGGTACTTTCCCTGCTGTTCTTCTGAATGGGCCATCAGCAAAAAAACTATGCAGGGCATGTCCGAACTCGTGGAACAAGGTCTTTACTTCGTCGAGAGATAGTAGTGCAGGTTGCTTACCAACAGGACGCGTAAAATTGCAAACTACCGACACGATAGGCGAGGTTTTTTCTCCGTCCTCGTTGTAGCTCACTCCTCTAAACCTTGTGCACCAAGCTCCAGCACCTTTCCCTGGGCGAGGGTGATAGTCCATATACAGAACCGCCAGATGCGTTCCATCTGCCTCTTGAACGTCGTAAACCTCAATCTCTTCATTGTATTTAGGCAAGTCTTTTCTTTCTACGAATTTCAATCCGTACAGCCTCTCGGAAACATAAAAAATTCCTCTTTTAGCGTTGTCTAAACTGAAATAAGGCTTCAGTTCATTTTGGTTTAAGTCATATTTTTCTTTACGGACTTTCTCTGAATAATACCACCAGTCCCAAGAGTCAAGCTTAAAATCGTTGGCTTCTTTGTCGGAAAGAGTCTGCATATCTGCCAACTCTTTTTTTGACACAGGCAAAGAGGCATCCCATAATTTGCCTAACAAGTTGTACACATTATCTGGAGTTTTCGCCATATTTGCATCAATAATGTAAGATGCAAAATTTTCGTAGCCAAGCAGTTTTGCTTTTTCGTTTCGAAGAGAGATCAGTTTTTTTATCAACTCCTTGTTGTCATTAGCATTGTTGTTGTCGCCACGCATAAAATATCCACTGTATAATTTCTTGCGTAAGTCTCTATTGTTGGCACTTGACAAAAACGGTATCCAACTAGGTTTTTGAAGGGTGAAAATCCAAGTGCTATCGTCGGATTTTGCGGCTTCTCTTACGTCAGCAGGTACTCCGTCAAGATCTTTCTCGTCAGTGATTTCTAATTTAAAGTTTTTGTTTGTCTCGGCGAGCAGATTTTCTCCAAATTTTAGCGTTAGGGACGAGAGCTCGGAGTTTATTTCTTTCATCCGCGTTTTGTCATCGTTGCTAAGGTTAGCTCCACTCCTAACAAAGTCATCGTAGTGCTTTTCTAGTGCCCGGCTCTGTTCTTTGTCCAGCTTAAGAGATGCTCTGTTGTCGAATACGGTCTTTATCCTTTGGAACATCTTGTCGTTAAGCTTTATTTCGTCGTTGTGAGCTGTTAATAAAGGTGTTATTTCTCTTGCCAGCTTTTGCATATCGTCGTCTGTATCGGCAGAGTTAATATTGGAAAATACCAATTGCACCTTGCTCAGCATCTCGCCAGATTTGTCGAAGGTTACGATTGTATTGTCGAAGGTAGGGGCGTCAGCATTATTTACAATTACCTCTATCTCTGCACGATGGCGCTTTACACCTTCTTTTATTGCAGGTAGATAATGCTCTTTTTTGATTTTATCAAAAGGAGGAACTCCAAAAGGGGTGCTAAACTCTGCAAATAAGGGGTTGTCCTTTAAGCTTGCAGTCTGTTCTGCTTTTTTATTGCATGAACTCATAAATGTGATTATAAGAGTTAATAGTAATATTGTTCTCATGGTGCTATATTTTGTTTACAAATGTAGGGATTTAAGGCGGACACACGTATTCGCCTCTACTTGATATATCGAACAAGCTCCACTTCTTCCTTAGAAATGGAGCTTATTACTGTTCTTGAGGTTTCTTAAAGAGCAAGAGCTACAAGTACCGAAACTACAAGTCCTAAGATTGCATACAGCTCTGGAAATACTGCAAGGATAAGGGTATTTGAAAACACATTGTGTCCTGCTCCAACAGCAGCAATACCGTTGGCACAAACTTGCCCCTGACGTATTCCTGAGATAAGGCAGGTTACCCCTGTTGCCAAGGCAGCGCCAAATATAGCAGCAGCAGCAAACCATCCCATTCCATCAGAAACTGCCCCATTGAGCATAAAGAATGCGACAAATCCGTATAGACCCTGAGATCCAGGGAGTGCACTAAGTACCATGCAATTCCCAAATATGGAATTGTTCTTCTTGAGTGCACCTACACTCGCCATCCCGGCGATACTAGTGCCGTAGATACTCCCGGCGCCAGAAAGGGCTACCACAAGCCCTATTCCTAAGTAAGCTAAAATAATTGGTTCCATTTTAAATATTTGTTTTAATGATTATTATCTTCTGTTGTCGCCATGTTTTTAAATGGATTGTATGCTTTTCCTCCCCCTTGAAATCCCATTGCTTTATAAAACTCTACGAAGGTTAGGCGCAGAGGGTGTACAAATGAGCCTATCAGCGACATGAATAGATTAATTCCGTGCCCCACCAACAAGACTATTAACATCAAGAGTATATCCACTCCAGGAATGTCTATATTTAAACAAGTCATTGCGATTTGGTTAAAGGCATTGCCTAGTAGCCCACTTGCTACTCCAAGAGCAAAAAGGCGGATGTAGGATAATAAGTCGCCCACAGTTCCTACTACCATGTTGTAGGTATCCCACAGTCCAGCGCCGATATTTGCAAATATGCTTTTCTTTGGAGTATTTAAGAAAAATATTCCTACTAAGCTGAGCCCTGCAATTATCATATAGGGAAGGTTCATAAATTCTCCTTTTGCAAAATACATGTACCCTGCACTTGCCACACTCGAGGCTAGTAATAGGAACCATGATAATGAGGATATTGCATATCTGAAACCTTGCATACGAGTTTTATTAAGCACATTGAGCGTCATTCCAAATAGCATCTGTATAGCCCCAACTGCCAATGAAAGCATCATCAGCTGATTGCTATTGAGGTATGAGTCCTTAAACTTGTCTAGGGCAGGGAAGCTGACATCCGCCAAGAAGATTCCAAAGAATGTCCCCGTTAGCACCCCAAATATAACAGTGCTTATTCCTAGGAATATACCTAAATATAGGATTTTCTTTGTGGCAATATCTTTAGTCCGGCGAAGCACAAATGTCAATGCAAGCAGTAGCAAGAGCCCATAACCAGCATCTCCAAGGCAAAAGCCAAAAAACATTACGAAGAAGGGAGCAAAGAAGGGCGTTGCATCTAGTTCTCCGTATTTTGGGAGCATATAAAGTCTTGAAATAGGCTCGCAGAGCTCAGCAAACTTATTATTTTTCAGTTTCACAGGAGCATCTTCCTCACCAGGAGTGGCATTTTTGCTTTCATAAACCAGGGGCTTAGAATCTAAAAAAGCTTCTACTTCTTTTTTATTCACATCGGGTATCCATGCCTCTATTACATTAATTTTGTTCTCTGCAACAAGCGCCGAAGATTTCTTCACACTGTCGAAATCAATCTGTGCTTCTTGAGTTTTATAAAACCAATCGATATCATTTGTGTGATAAAGAGCGAGTTCCTTAAGTTCGGTCTTTATTTGTTCCTCTTTTTCTTTTTCGTTTTGAAGTTCCTTTTGCCTACTCCCCAAGGTGTATTCTGGCAATTTAAACTCTTCGCATTCTATATCAAAATCTTGCTCATCCAGAGTAAATGTTACAAAATTTATCTTACTTCCTTCCTGCGAAACGATATGAGCATTGTAATCGTCAATCCAGCTTTTGTCAAAACTATTGACGTTAGAATGAAAACAGCGCAATCTCCAGCCCGCATTCACTAAGGCTTGCAACTTACTATGATCGTAGTCGCCCCATTCTTCTATTTGCTCTACATCTTTTTTGAGAGATAGGATCCGCGCATCAATCTTCTCCTTATCTGTTTTGAGCTCAAGAAGCTTATTCAATACAAACTTAATATCAGCAGGTTCTGAAGTTTTTTTTAGTTCATCACCATCTCCAACAAAAGTCTGCAAGAATGTCATCTGCAACTTTACCTCCGACAAAAGGCTTAGGCGCTGTGCTATGCTTTCATCGTTTTGCAAATCGGCGTCGTTGATGTTTATATGAAATACTCCAATATTGCGCAGTTCTTCGAGAAAAGGATTCAAAGAACTATGATGCAATATCATCGTATATTTATTCATTTTTTCTATCATGACTCACTTTTATTTTCTTTCTCATGACGGTCTTTGACTATCTTCTGTGCAGCTTTAGACAAGTTCTCTTCGTCTTCCAAAAATCTTTTTATTTTCATTATTGCTTCTTTATATCCTGGTATCTGCACCTTCTCGAACAAATTTACTTTCTGGGTAGTTTTTTTGCGTGCATATTCCAGCAAATCTGCTTTTGTGGAAAACACCTCAATTTCAACGCCTACCCTTGCTAAATCTTTCAGCAATTGAGCACCTTCCATAAACCATGCTGGTGATGAAAAAAGGCTAAAAGGGCGCACACTAAACTCGACAGCGTCTAGTATTGGCACACCAACTCCTGCGATTTTCTTTTTACTCAATTTTATGTCATCAATCCTCACCAAAGACGTGTCGAATTCCGACCAGATGCTAATAAAAGAGTCTAGCTCGCGAGTCTTGCTGTCGAGATGAGCTTCGAGTTTTTTCTCCTCGTCTTTGGCTCTTTTTACTTCCAAACGCAGAGCTTGTTCCTTGCTTTTTATTGTAGGCAATGATTTTTCGCGCATCTTCAGAGCCTTGTCTAATCCTTGCAGGGAAGTTTTGTTATATTGAAATTTTACGGCCATAAAGCTCTTCCTATTTGTCCGATGACACCCAATATTTGTCGATAAGATTCTGACGTATTCCTACTTCTTCTGTCTTAAAATGCTTGCTCATGATCTCCCATGCCGTATTCAACATTTCTGTCGAGTCTATATTTACGTCTATTGCAAGCATCTCCTTTGAGTAATCTAGGGCAAAGGCAAGACATCTGTCGTCGTAGTCAGTAAGGTCGAAGCCGTTTTCCATTTTTGTTTTGGCACTAGCAGCATCGGAGAACAAACGCACACAAGCATTCATCACTTGTGGGTGGTCTTCGCGAGTTTTTTTGCCGATAACCAATTGCTTAAGTCTAGACAGGCTTCGGAAAGGGTCTACAATAACCTTATCCACGTCGGTATCTCTACGCAAGAATAATTGTCCTTCGGTTATATATCCAGTGTTGTCGGGGATGGCATGAGTAATATCGCCTCCAGACAGTGTCGTTACGGCTATGATTGTGATAGACCCACCATCTGGAAATTGCACTGCTTTCTCATAAATTTTTGCAAGGTCTGAGTAAAGCGAGCCTGGCATAGAGTCTTTTGAGGGGATTTGATCCATCCTATTCGACACAATGGCTAATGCATCTGCATACTGGGTCATATCGGTAAGCAGAACTAGCACTTTTTCATTCTTCTCAACAGCAAAATACTCAGCTGCCGTAAGCGCCATGTCGGGAACAAGCATCCGCTCTACGGGAGGGCTGTCGGTGGTGTTTATGAATGAGATAATGCGATCTAGTACGCCCGCATTATCAAACACATGTCTGTAATACAGGTAATCGTCATTTGTTAGTCCCATGCCACCAAGAATTATTTTGTCGGCATTTGCTCGAAGAGCCACCATTGCCATTACTTCGTTGTAGGGCTGGTCGGGGTCGGCAAAGAAAGGTATTTTTTGTCCTGACACCAAGGAGTTGTTAAGGTCGATACCTGCAATACCGGTGGCAATAAATTCTGAGGGTTGTTTACGTCGTACAGGATTGACCGACGGACCTCCAATTTCAACTTCTTTGCCATCTGCGGGTGGACGTCCATCAATGGGATTGCCAAAGAAGTCAAAGAAACGACCTGCTAGGGCTTCTCCTACTTTTAGGGTAGGAGCCTTACCCATGAAAATAACTTCTGCATCAGTTGGGATACCTTCTGTACCTGCAAATACTTGCAAAGTAACTTCTTCACCCATAATTTTTACCACCTGAGCCAAACGTCCATCAATGGTTGCCAGCTCCTCGTTACCAACGCCTGTTGCTTTAAGCATACAAGTCGCTTTGGTAATATTAGAAATATGAGTGTATATTTTTTGAAAATTTGTCATTATGCCTTTACTCTTTCTGTTAATAAATCATCGAGCTGTTTTTCGTATTTCTTAAAGTCGTCCGATTGAAACTCGCTATAGTTCATCTGACGCAATAAGTTTATGACGTTTTTGAAATATCCTGATACGTCAACAAAGGTTTCGAAATTAAAGTCAGCTCTACATATCTTACTCATTATCAATTTTAACATGTATTCTTGTCTTTCGATAGGGGTAATCGAGTCGATTTTATCGAAGGCATCTTGCTGAAGGATTGCAAAGTCTATAACTTCGGCTTTCCAGAAATCAATATGATAATCTACGGGTACTCCGTCATCACCCAATATGTTTATTTGCTCAACTAACTCCTTTCCTCTGCGCAACTCCCTTTTCATTTCGCTGACAAGGGGTATCCAGTCTTCGCCGATAAGTTCTTTTACATATTCGCTGAATTCCACATACTCCAAGTATTTCGAGTAGCTGTCGAGAGGGTCGATTGCTGGATATCTTTTACTATCTGCACGAGCTTGCGAAAGTGCATAGAAACATCGCGCTGCTTTTTTTGTTGACTCTGTAACAGGCTCTTTCAAGTTACCTCCTGCGGGAGATACCGTGCCTATAAATGTTATTGAGCCTATTTCTCCGTTATATAATTCTACGTATCCAGCACGAGAATAGAAGCTTGTAATCACTGCCGTCAAGTCCATAGGGAAACCGTCTTGTCCGGGTAGTTCCTCAAGTCTGTTCGACATCTCCCTAAGAGCCTGCGCCCATCTTGATGTCGAGTCGGCCATTAGCAAGACTTTCAACCCCATTGCTCGATAATACTCGGATATTGCCATTGCGGTGTATACCGAAGCCTCGCGAGCAGCAACTGGCATATTGGATGTGTTCGCAATGATTATGGTTCGTTCCATAAGCTTACGCCCTGTGTGAGGGTCCTCAAGTTCGGGAAATTCAGTAAATATTTCCACCACCTCGTTGGCGCGTTCTCCACATGCTGCGATGATAACAATGTCGGCTTCTGCTTGTTTAGATATTGCGTGTTGCAAAACGGTCTTACCAGTCCCGAATGGACCAGGAATAAACCCAGTTCCTCCTTCGCAAATGGGGTTGATGGTATCGATACATCGGACCCCTGTTTCTAGTAGTTTGAAGGGGCGTGGTTTATTTTTATATGCTGTGAGAGCTCTTTTTACAGGCCATTTTTGTTCCATTGATATATTGTGTTCCTTTCCTTGATTATCAACAATTACAGCAATGGTATCAGCCACTTTATAATCACCCTCAGCAACAATGCTTTTTACCTTATATTCACCTTCCATCACAAAAGGAACCATTATCTTATGCGACTTGCCACTTTCGTCTACTTCGCCGAGCCATGAAGCTTTAATAACACTATCGTCTATTTTGGCAAGCGGCTTGAAATGCCAAACAGACTTTTCGTCAAGTGGATAGCAGTATTCGCCACGAGTAAGGAAAACCCCTTTCATTTCGTCGAGGTCGTTTTGTAATCCGTCGTAGTTTCGCGACAATAATCCTGGTCCGAGGGTAACTTCCAACATGTGCCCTTCAAACTCGACCTGTGCTCCAGGTTTTAGTCCTCGTGTGCTTTCAAATACTTGTACAGAAACCTCCTTGCCTACAACCTTGATTACCTCGGCCATAAGCTTGCTATCGTCATGCAGGATGTAGCATATCTCATTTTGAGACACAGCTCCTTCAACCTCCACAATAACAAGGTTCGCGATTATTCCTTTTACTGTTCCTTTTATAAGCATATTTTATTTTTTTGTCGTAAATTCGTCTGAAAGGACAACGGATTCTTTCAGATTTTTAATAAATGTATCTATATTTCCTCGTCCTTTCCCTTTGTCCATATCCACCCAACGCTGTAATACAGAGAGCTTTACAAGATAGGTAAATATATTTTCAATGTCAAAATAGCAAGAAAATTCGTTCTCATCGAGCCAGTTCCACCTAAGCACGTCTATTTTTTTTTCGCGTTCTGCCAATGAGCTAATCTCAGTGATTTTCATGATGTCGGCAGCGTATGGAAACACAGGAGGCAATCCGAAGTCCTTGGAATGATTGTTGCGAAGTAGCTCTGCAACTTCGTTTTCAGAAATCACAGTCTGCTGTATGTCTAAATCAAATTTTTTGCAGTTTATGGCGGTAAGTAGGTTTAAAGTATTGAGGTTGAACTCAAACCAGTTTTTGATAGTTCGATTTGTATTACTGATGGCAAAATCATAGTACGCCGATGTTAGGTTGTCGTCCCACGAAAGAGTTGGATTTGCTTTGGTTTCTTCCAGCCACGAAGGAATAAACTTCCTAAAATGTTCGGGAATATTATTGACTTTCGGATTGTCCTCTTCTTTGAAAAGGGTGATTATCTCTTTTAGCTCTTCTTCTGAGAAATTTCCCTGATAGCCTAATGTTTCTCCTTCTCCACGAAGAAGTTTGAGCAGATTGGTATTGTCATACTGATAAAGAAATAGCCTTATCAGCTCAAAGTCTTTAGACGACACAGCTTCTTTGCATTCCTCGATAAAATCGAAAAGTGTCAGAGTCAATTTATTTTCGTCAATAGTTATTTCCGGCAATCCGGAGATGAAACAATAGTATTTTGCCATAATTTTTAGAATGAGCTCCCTACTTGTCAAACAATAGATTTTCTAATTTAGGTCTCAGGAAACTCCTGAATAATTTTTCAAAATCTTCGTCGGCAAAAGACACTTTGTACGAACCGTCGGCAGGACCAACTTGGAAGCCTGCTTTTAGTTTGTTTGCCGATTTCACTTCCAAGCCCGCTTTCAGATTAGCTGTCGTCTTTTCAGCAAAATGCTTTGCAATACTATCTTTTTCAGCGTCGCTGGTATACAAACTTGCAGTTCCATCTTTACCAAAAGAAACAAGAGCTTTCTCCATTAGGCTCTTCACATAGTCGGTATCTTTCAATGCTTCCGACACTGGTGTGTCAATCAGCTTTTTAGACAAGACCTCCACTATCTCTTGTTTAATGGAGCTAATAAGTTGCTGAGTGCTAAGTTGCAACTCCGATTGAGTATTGGATTTAAGCAACTCTGACTGCTTCTTGGCATCTGCTATAATACCGTCGGCTTTTGCCTGGGCTTCATTTACGATAGATTCCGCTTTTTTGCCAGCATCCTCTAATATTTGTGATGCTTGTTGGTCGCCTTTCTGAACTCCTTCAGATACTAATGTATCAATGAGTTGTCCTAATTTGATATTGTCCATTTCTTAAAAGTTATTCTTACAGATGCTTTGCCAATTAAACAAACAACATCTATATATTTGCGACTATAAAATTACACTTTAATTTTTGTTTGGCAAAAAAACGAAAAATATTTCTTTCTGGACATAAAAAACAGCATGTCATAGCTTCGAATCTTTTATCCCAGTTTATGTGAAAATAATAATTACCTTTGTGTGAACAGAAAGATACACTTTGTCGCAGGAAATACTAAATACAGACATTAAATACATAAAGGGTGTTGGTCCCAAGAAGGCAGAAACTCTGGCAAAGGAGCTTTCTATGCACAATTTTGGCGACATGATACAGCATTACCCTTTTCGTTATGTCGATCGCTCTAAGTTCTATAAGGTCAGGGAAATAAACAACTCGTCGGCATACATCCAATTGCGAGGGTTTGTAATAAAGATTAGCGAAATGGGCGAAGGTCGCAAACGCAGACTCACAGCTATTTTTCATGATGATACTGGAACGATAGAGCTGGTCTGGTTTAAAGGCATACAGCACTTTAAGGATTTTTTCCGACAGGGGCAGGAATATGTTATATTTGGTAAACCTAGTAAGTTCAATAATAAATATAATATCGCACATCCCGAAATTGAGCCCATAGAGAAGCACATGCAACAATTGTATCAAAATGCATTCTTACCAATTTATCACACAACGGAGAGGATGAAAAAAAACCTCCTTAACTCAAAGCAAATAAGCAATATACAGGCAGAATTACTGAGGCAGGTTAAGGACAAAATAGAGGAGGTTTTGCCTGCAAGTATTATTGAGCAGAACAAACTGATTGCTCTCGAGGATGCTTATAGAGCAGTGCATTTTCCTAAGAACATCGAAGAGCTGGAAAAGGCGCAATTGCGTTTGAAATTTGACGAGTTTTTTTACAATCAAATTAAAATCCTACAATTGAAAGTGGGGCGCAGCAATGCTCTAAAAGGGGCTATGTGTCCGAGTATCGGTTTTAATTTTAATTATTTCTACGAAAACAACTTGCCATTTTCTTTAACCAATGCGCAAAAAAGAGTGGTGAAGGAAATAAGATCCGACATGTGCTCGGGGCGACAGATGAATCGTCTAATACAAGGCGACGTGGGTAGTGGGAAGACCCTTGTGGCATTGATGAGCTGCTTAATCGCCATCGACAATGGCTTTCAGACTTGCATAATGGCTCCTACGGAAATACTTGCCAATCAGCATTTTTCATCAATATCAAACTTCGTTCTGGGCACAAAACTAAATGTTAAATTGCTGACAGGTTCGTCCACAAAAACCGATCGTGAAATTATAAGCGAGGAGCTTAGCAATGGTAGTATTAATCTATTGATTGGCACCCACGCTCTCATCGAGGGTATTGTGCAATTTAAAAATTTGGGACTGGCGGTAATAGACGAGCAACATCGCTTTGGGGTGGCTCAGCGAGCAAAACTGTGGAAGAAAAATACCGATATTGTCCCTCATGTATTGGTGATGACAGCAACGCCTATCCCTCGCACTCTTGCCATGACTCTCTATGGCGACTTGGACACATCGCAAATAGATGAATTACCACCAGGACGCAAGCCAATAGACACTCGGCACATCTATGAAAATAATAGGAATAAGGTCTATGGATTCATCAGACAGGAACTACAAAAAGGCAGACAGGCCTACTTTGTATATCCCTTGGTAACGGAATCAGAAAAACTTGACTATAAGAATGTGGAGGACGGACGCAGACATATCCAAGAGGTTTTTGATGGATATAAAGTCAGTATGGTGCACGGCAAAATGAAAGCTAGCGAAAAAGATGCCGAGATGATTAAATTCAAAGAAGGCAGAACGCACATAATGGTTGCTACTACCGTAATTGAAGTTGGTGTTGATGTTCCAAACGCATCTATTATGGTAATAGAAAATGCCGAACGCTTCGGGCTCTCGCAGCTCCATCAATTGCGAGGCAGGGTGGGTAGAGGCTCAGATCAATCTTACTGCATATTGATATCGACATATAAATTATCACAAGAAAGTCGCAAGAGGCTGGAAACCATGACAGAAACTAGCGACGGATTTATTATTGCCGAAGTAGATTTGAAACTCCGAGGTCCAGGCGATATCGAAGGCTTGCAACAAAGTGGCAGCGACTTTGGTTTCAAAATTGCTTCTTTATCGAAAGATTATAAACTACTTCAACATTGTAGGCTTGTGGCTCAAGGCATTTTGGACGACGACCCAAAATTGGAGCAAGAAAAGAACGCAACGATAAAAAAGCAGCTAGACAAGATGCGAGACATTAGCTTTCAGTGGGAAATAATCAGCTGACGTGGTTCTGCCTAGACAGTGCCTGTCCATAATCCCAAAACATGCATTAGCTCCCATGCTGTGTACTCCAATCTCTTCAAAACAAACGCTTTGCTAGATTCAGACGCAATGCATTGCGTCTTTTACTCTCCAAAAATATTGTTTTATCGGGACTTAAACACTCGCTACGGCGTTCCAATGCATAATTCGGGATAATACTGGGAATCTAGGTTAAGTAGCAAGGAACAAAGTAATTTTCCATTGATGCTAGCTTATCAGCATTTCGGAGTTCATTGCAAAAATGCACTATTGCCTTGCGCCCTTGGGAGTCAAGGAACAAGGTCTGCTCGTTTACAAATAGATTTAGATGCTGTTGCATTACGTCTTTGTCAATTGTTTGGGCATGCTTTCTCATAAAACTGACAGCAGACAAGGGATTTTCTGTTGCATGCTTTACGCTTTCCGTCATCAGTTTGTCAATAATGAAAAGTGTCTGCTCGTTAATATCTCGTCGAGCAACTATCCCTCCTAATGGTATTGGCAGCCTGGTTCTTTCTTCCCAAAATCTGCCTAGATCTTGCACTAGCTTCAGCCCTTTCTGCTTGTAGGTAAATCTATTCTCATGTATTAATATTCCAGCATCGACTTCGCCTGACAATATCGCATCTTCTATGTCCGAAAATAAATATTCCGAGATGTTGACAGTGTCGGGTACGAGCATCCTGAACAAGGCGTTGGCAGTAGTACCAAAACCTGGAGTGGCAATTTTCGCATCGTGCAATTCGTCGGGATAAATCTTTTTTTTACTGACCACCAAGGGCCCATTACCGTAGCCCAAAGCACTACCCGAATTTAGCACTATATATCTGTCGGCAAGTTTGGAGTAAGAAGCATAACTTATTTTGGTTATGTCGAGATCTCCAATTTCGGCACGTTTATTTAGTTCTTCCACGTCAGCAATGAAAAAATCGAAGTCCAGACCTTGCCAGTCTATAAGTATAGACACAAGAGCGTTGAAAATAAAGGTATCGTTGGGGCATGGAGAAAATCCTAATTTGAATTTCATTTATTGCGAATTTTATTTGTAATTAGAGTTCGTCTATAAAACCCAATATCTGCGTTATGCTCACTTTGCTCTTAGTCATTTACACGAGTAAACTCCCAATTCACAAACTCCCAGTATAACAGAACGGCAAGCCTTGATATTTAACTTTATAGTTCAGACTCTTGGCATTATAGACAAACATTATTTAAACAATCTTTTAAAGCAATCGCCAACGTTGGCAATCTCAATAACTTCAATACCTTTGGTGAGTTTTATGTTCGAACCTGAACGAAATCGGGGAACGAAAACTCTATTCATCCCAAGCTTCTGTGCCTCAGCAATTCGTTGCTCTAGCCTATTCACTGGTCTAACCTCTCCTGTCAGTCCGACTTCACCAGCAAAGCAGTCGGTAGGGCTGATGGCCTTGTCGAAATTGGATGATAATATTGCCACAATAACGGCAAGGTCTATGGCGGGATCGACAATTTTTATCCCTCCTGCTATGTTTATAAAAACATCCTTGCTTCCGAGTTTGAAACCTGCTCGTTTTTCTAAAACGGCAAGCATCATATTGAGCCTACGCAGGTCGAAGCCCGTCACAGAGCGCTGGGGAGTGCCGTATACAGCTGTGCTTACCAAGGACTGCACCTCAATGAGAAAGGGTCTGGCCCCCTCGACAGATGCTGATATTGCCGTTCCACTAAGTCCTGTGTGATCCGACGACACTAGTAGCTCGCTTGGATTTATTACCTCGCGTAGTCCTTTGTCGCGCATCTCGTATATCCCTAGCTCGGAAGTTGAGCCAAACCTATTCTTGACCGAGCGCATGACACGGTAGAAATGCAGTGTGTCGCCTTCAAACTGAAAGACAACATCCACCATGTGTTCGAGCACTTTGGGACCTGCTATTGCTCCGTCTTTGTTGATGTGCCCAATTAGCAATACTGAGGTTGCAGTGTGTTTGGCATAGTGCATCAGCTGGTTTGTGCATTCTCGTATTTGAGACACTGATCCCGACGAGGATTCCACTCTGTCGGTATTTACCGTTTGTATTGAATCGATAATCAACATGTCAGGCTCTAGGTTCTGTGCTTGTGTCACAATTCTCTCTATCGATGTCTCGCTGAGGAAATAGCAATTGTCGTTATTTAGCCCGAGCCGTTCTGCTCGCATTTTTATCTGTTGTAAGGACTCTTCGCCCGACACATACAGCACTCTCAAGTTTTCTACCGACAAGGCTATTTGCAGTATTAATGTCGACTTTCCAATGCCTGGTTCTCCTCCTATCAGAACTAGAGAGCCGGGTACAAGACCCCCTCCAAGCAAGCGATTAAATTCGCCGTTATTTACGTCAATTCTATCGACCTTGGAGCTTGCAACCTTACTCAGCGTCGTAGGCTTGCTATCAGAATTGACAAGATGCGCCGAAGAAAAATTCTTCTTGTTCGTTGAACTTACCAGCTCCTCGACGATTGTATTCCACTCGCTACAAGATGAGCATCTACCCACCCATTTGCCATAGGAGGCGCCACAAGATTGACATACATATTGAGTTTTAATTTTTGCCATAAACGTATAAGAAAACGATAACAAAGGTAGTAACAAAAGCTGATTCCAAACACATTTTGCTTACGCAACAACAGAAATAATGTCTCCAAAAAAAGGGAAGAGACGACTCGTGGGGAACGAACCGTCTCTTACATCAGACCTTTGGGAAAGTGTCCAATGAACTTATATATAGTATGAAAATTTCACTTTTCCTAAAACGTTGCAAACACCTTGCCAAAGAATATAAAGCTGTGATATTTATTGCAATTAAAATTCAGTCTGCTAACATATATTGCTCATCAATAGCGCATTACATTTTTATTTTTTTTATATTTAGCACTAATATGAAATCTGGGAATATATGCACCAAGCAAATAGTTGGAATGTTTTTCTTATGTTTGTGGAAACACAACGAAATTGGCAACAAATAGCAAGATTTATGGCTCTGTGAAACAAGTCATGAGAAACAAGTCTCACGCACGAGCATGATTATACTGAAGAGATACATGTGACAATAAAAAAACACAAACACATGAAACGAGCCATGGCGGTAGGCTTTAAGCTTTCCGACTCACAGGCGAATGATCAACCCAGCAAAAGCCTACAGCTTATTGCAGAATTTTAAACAGATGAAAGAGGAATTGTTACAATACATTTGGCAACACGGACTTTTTGAACAAGAATGTCTGAAAACGCATAAGGGCGAGACTATACAAATAATCAGTAGAGGACAGAGGAATCAAGATTCTGGTCCCGACTTCTTCAATGCACGTATAAGAATAGGAGATACGACATGGGCAGGAAATGTAGAAGTCCACATAAACTCGTCGGATTGGAATAAGCACAAGCATAGCGGCAACGTTGCATACGACAATGTAATACTACATGTTGTATTAAAACATGACGAAGAAATAAGACCCTCAACACAGAAAATGATACCGAGCCTTGAGCTAGTTCCCATTCAGGGAATAATAGAGAGGTACGAAGAATTGCAAGATTCTAGACAAAATATTGCATGCCAAAATAAGCTACAGAGCCTAAAAGCATTTGAGGTGAGTGTATTCATCAGCAGACTGTCAATCGAAAGGCTGGAGGACAAGACTGAAACTATTAAGCAAACATATTTAGAATGCAACAAGGATTGGCACCAAACATTCCAACAGCAATTGTTTACAAGCTTTGGGCTAAAAGCAAATACTCTCCCATTCACTATGTTGTCGAGGACACTGCCTCATAACATTCTGAGCAAACACTGCGATAATCTTCTGCAAATAGAGGCTCTGTTGTTTGGACAAGCAGGCTTTCTTGAAGAAGACTACATAGATGGATATCACAAAGTGCTGAGGGACGAATACCTGTTTCTTCGTAAAAAATATAACTTGAACCCGATGGACAAATCTGTTTGGAAATTTATGCGCATGCGCCCTGCTAACTTCCCGACCATAAGAATATCGCAGCTTGCAAAGCTCATGCACAAACGCAACAACCTGATTAGTCACACATTAAATGCAAAATTTATTAAAGAAGTGGAACATATTCTAGATACTAGCGCTACCCCTTATTGGGAGAAACATTACTCTTTTGGAAAGGAAAGTGAGCAAAAAACAAAAAAGTTAGGATCGCTAACAAAACGCAATATCCTGATAAACACAATAATCCCATTCATGTTTTTCTACGCCAAAGAGCGCAGTAAGCCTAAGATACAAGAAAAAGCTTTGCGGTTTCTTGAAGAGTTACCATCGGAAAAGAATACAATCATAGAAGAATGGGGAAGGCATGGGATAAAATCAAAATCAGCCTTCGATAGTCAAGCACTGATACAGCTCATGAACAGATATTGTAAAAACAGGAAGTGCCTACAGTGTCAAATTGGATCGAAAGTGCTAAAACACAACTATTTACAATAAGACAAGCGTCTGCTTCTTCGTTCTCAAACAAAAGAGTCTAACTATCTAGTGTCTGTCCATAATGTCGAGATTCCGAGCTACAAAAACCTGAGTATTTTTATCTCAGCCTATCGCTATAATACCCCCCCAATCATCATTTTTACAACTAACCCAAAACATGCATTAGCTCACCTGCTGCCTACTCCAATACATGTTTCGGGTTGAAGATATTTGAACACATAATAGGTAAGCTAACAATATTCTGGGCTCGAACTGTCAATAAGCATAAATCTCGGCTAGCTGTGTGTACTTAAAATCTCCATGAGATTTTTTTGTCATTAATTTCATATATCGAAATACTTGTTGCGATTTAAGATCTACGTATTGCACACTTTGCATCTGCTCTAATGTATATCTTCCTAGACTCGTCCAGTTTTTGCCATCATCGCTTTTAAACATCTCGAAATCTTTAATAACTCCATTCAGGGCACTTCGATTTTCGAAGGCAAATCCTTTTATTGTCGTTGCACCTCCCATATCCAGTACAAATTCATGTGGATGATCTGGCAATTTGCTCTTCCACTGAGTGTGCCAAACAGATGACGTATTGCCATCTATTAAGTTTGAAACCGGACCATTATCCTCTTCGCTATCAGCGCTAATAAGCGTCCATTTTGTCCTATCAATTGTTTCTTTTGTATTGATGACATCAATATTTGGAACATTATTTACAAATTCGTATTCGTATGATTTAGTAACTCTTGATCCGTTTTCGTGAACGAATCCAATCCTAAGTTGATATTGTCCGTCTGTGGTAAAGAATGAAGACAACGGGCATTCTATATATATGCTGTCCTGCCCAACAGGCGCAGAGGTGAATGATGGTGCGTCGTAATCTTGGTTTGCAGCACCAGCAGGGTGAGGGTCGTGCCAAGCATTGATTGCCACAACTCTGCCATCGGAAATAAAGTTGCCTGCGATAAGGATCTTATTGTTATCAACCCTCCCCGTCAGTTTAGTAATCTCGACGCTTTTCTTGGCATACCAATCAGACCTGACATCGGTGCTAAATGTTTGTGAATTTGCGAATACGGAAGCGTGCGCCGCAGTGATGAAGGTAGGTTTTTTCCCATAGGTTCCGTTTCCTGCTCCCATAAGAGCAGTTCCGAGGGTTGACTGCAAGCTCTTCCACTCCCTATTGTGTGGAGCATTGAGCCCGTGCCCCAGTTCGTGTATTAGCCCCCCAATCCATTTGGTTGCCAGGTTTCCCAAGTTACTGTCCTGCCCTAGATATTTAGAGTCTAGGTGTTCATAGTCTAAGGCGAAGCAGTATCTTCCATATCCATAAAACGGAACTCCTCCAGGCTCTAAGGGATTACCAGATGTAGAAGGTATAATAACCAAGGAATGTTCGCTTTTTTTCTCTTGAGGATATTTGTCAAAATATTCACTCAGTTCTTTTACAACGATAGCACCTCCTCCACTATATGGATAAGCGCTTTTTCCTTGCTTACCTTTGATTGTGATGATGTTTAGCTTTTCGTCGTTATCTAGGTCTAGCCCAAATGAAGCTCGCCCGAAACCTTCTCGTTCTAGATTGTTAGCAAAGAAATCTTGTGCATCAAACAATATTCTTTCAATACGCAACTTATAGCTTTCAACTGGAGTCATGTCATTCGGCACAAAATAAACAACATTCAGTTTATAAGGATTATCCTTCCATTCGTTGCCAATTTCCACAGGATCTGGATCTGGTTTTGGGCCTGGGTTCAGCTTGGTATTATCTCCTGTAGAACAAGATGCTAATAATACTAGTATAAGGATATAAAGGCTGTTGATTTTAATCATAATTGGTGTTGATTTTATAAAAATGTGCATGTGTTGTTTATTCTTTTGCAGGGATATTCACCATTGGCAAGACAAATTTCTGGTATGTAAATTGTCCGTTTGCAAGGTTTCCATTGCACTCTTTGGTTAATATTTCTTTTAACTCTTTTACTTTTTCAGGATATTGGATGGCAAGGTCATTTTCTTCTCTATAATCATCTGGCAAATAGTACAATTGAAAGATATTTTTAGAATAATAATTACGGAGTTTCCATCCATCTTTGCTTACAATAGCTCCTCCGTACATTGATGCATTTATTGCATAATCATGCTCAGTGTTTTGATTTTCTCCCATAATTAGAGGTAAGAAGGAGATTCCATCTTTTTTCTCTGTCAGTTCGACGTTCAGCAGGTCGGCAAATGTGGGCAGGATGTCATAGTCCGCAAGGAGATTATTTAGAACTTTTGACTCTTTTATTTTCTCTGGCCATCTTATGATTAATGGAATTCTAAGTCCTCCCTCCCAATTATCGTACTTCAAACCAGCTAGGCTATCGTTTCCGTTAAAAACATCGCCTCCCACTTCGGAGTAGAATTTTGTCGAGATATTATCGAAGTATTCTCCTGTTTTCATATTGCGAACTGGCTTGAGAATTCGCCCTTCTTGCGAGTAGTAAATTTCATGCCCATTATCAGCACTGAAGATAATAATGGTATTGCCCTCTAGACCCAGCGCTTGCAACTCGTGCTGAATAACTCCCACATGCTGGTCTAACATTTTCACCATCGAGGCGTATTCTTTTTCGATTTGTGTTAGTCGATCGTCATTCTCAAAGTCTGCATGCACTTCAGGAATCGACACGGGACCGTGTGGTAGCTGTGTTGGATGATAGAGAAAAAAAGGACGGTCTTTGTTTTCGCGAATAAAAGAAAGAATCTTATCAAGGAACAAGTTCTGCGAGTATTGGTTCTTTCCGTTCTTATTCCAACGTTCTTTGTAGGACTCAGGTGTTTCGCGCTCTCTGCTTTTTCCGCAATCTTTTCGGGTGTTACCCTGAATGTCAACTTTTTCTCCATTTTCAAACATATATGGCGGATAAAATCCATGAGCCATCACATGGTCTAGGTATCCATAATAGTAGTCCCAACCATGCTGTTTCATTTCTTCGAATGAAACCGAAAATCCCCATTCCAACTTACCTACTTGCCCTGTTGTGTATCCTGCTTTTTTAAATATTTCGGCAAGTGTTGTGCTTGATGTATTTATTTTTCCGACTTGCTCATCTAGGGCTTGCGACACTTCGCTGGACGTAACACCGCCATCAAACACTTTTTTGTAAGCTCCTCCGCTTGTTATCTGCCACTTATCTGCATGGCAATCATGGTAACCCATAAGAAGTCGTGCTCGTGCAGGGGCACAAAACATCCCTCCTCGTACATTTTCAAAACGCAAACCTCCTTTTGCCAGAGCATCTATGTTAGGTGTTTTTATTATTTGCTGACCTTCAACAGATAGCATACCTCGCCCTAGGTCGTCGGCATATATTAGAATAACATTTGGCTGTCGGTTCTGGGCTTTATTACCGTCCCGACATCCTGCCAAGCCAACAAGAGTAATAAGAATGATAAGTAATTTATTCATTATGTCTATTTTAGGGTTTTACTGATTCCTGAGAACTTTTATTCACTGATAATATTTCTTGGTTCTATGTCGAATAGAGTGGGTGAGATTTGGAAACTAAAAAATCATTAGGCCTACCAAGCCAAAACTTTTCGAAGAAAACACTTGATACACCCTCTATCAAGCCAAAACTTTTCGAAGAAAGCGCTTGATACACCCTCTACCAAGATAAAACTGTTTAAAGAAACGTTACGCCAAAATGCTCTTTTGTGTTGCAATTCGAATACTTTTTCTATTTTCCATTAAAGTCTACCCACCACATTCGACATA